>CALVRN010000019.1 GCA_944358675.1 uncultured Bacilli bacterium
ATGTTGATATTCCTTCAATTTCGGTATTTGAAATTGTGGATGGTAAGTTAATTTTAGAGGATAATTATTTAGCAGATTATGCGGATGAGGTAATTTTAAATTAGGAGAGATTATGGAATTTAATGAAGATGAGATAAAAACTAAAGGAAAGATGTATACTTTTATTATTATTGTAGTAATCTTAGTAATTGTGTTTATTTGTTTAAGTATATATTTTTCATTTAAAGCGCTTGGCGAAGATTTATCTAAAAAATATTATTATTATGTGGATATTAATAATCAAAATAAAGATGAGATTATGAGTCTTTTAAATGAAGAAACAGATAATATGACGGGCATTAATTATTGTGATTCGATGTATAAAATTGAATATTATAATACTTTTCCAGATGGAACAAATTATACAATTTACTGCAAGGATACTGATAATATAGGTTTTAGTATTGATAAAGTGGGTGAGGATAAATTACAAAGTTATATTTATAAATATGGGGATATGGAGAGAAGATAGATTAGTAATATGTTTACTAGTCTTTTTAAATTTTATTTTAAAATGTCACTTACTTGTCATTTTAGTTATTATATAATGTAATCAAAAGGGAGGAAAAAATATGGAAATATTAAGAGCCGAGAATCTTTCAAAAGTTTATGGTAAAGGTGAGAATAAGGTTGTTGCTTTGGATAATGTATCTTTTTCAGTTGAAAAAGGTGAATTTGTGGCGATTGTAGGAGCAAGTGGATCTGGTAAATCAACACTTCTTCATTTAGTTGGGGGAGTAGACAGACCGACTAAAGGAAAAGTTTATATTAATGGTAAAAATATTTATGAAATGAATGATGATAAACTAGCTATTTTTCGAAGAAGGCAAATAGGTTTAATTTATCAATTTTATAATTTGATTCCTATATTGAATGTGGAAGAGAATATAACATTACCTCTTGAATTAGATAATAGAAAAGCAGATAAGAAGCAGTTAAAACAATTATTAAAATTATTAGGTTTAGAATATAGAAAAGATCATTTACCTAATGAGCTTTCAGGTGGACAGCAACAAAGAGTTTCTATTGGAAGAGCTTTGATTACTAATCCAGCAATCATTTTAGCTGATGAACCTACAGGAAATTTGGATTCAAAGTCAAGTGATGAGATTGTTTCATTATTAAAAAAATCTAACAAAGAATATAACCAAACAATTATTATGATTACTCACAATATGGAAATTGCTCAGCAAGCTGATAGAATTATTCAAATTGAAGATGGAAAGATAATTCAGGAGGACTAAAGATGAAGGCTTTAAATAAATTATCGCTTAAAAATCTTCTTTTAAATAAAAAAAGAAGTATTGGTACTTTAATAGGCATTATATTATCAGTTGCTTTAATATGTGCGGTTGCAGGAATGTTTATCAGCTTACAAGATGCATTAGTACAAACAGAAATAGAAAGTAAAGGTAATTATCATATTGTGCTTTTTAACCAGACTAATGATGATTTAAAAGTACTTGAGAATAATCGTGATATAGAAGAAATAGATGTTTTGCGCGATATTGGTTATTCTGATTTTGAAGATAAAAATGAAGATAGGCAGTATATACATTTATATTCTTATGATGATGAAAAAAGTTTTACTAATTTAACAGTATATTTGCTTGATGGAGAATATCCAAAGAATAGTGATGAAATTTTGATAAGTGAAGAGCTATATTTACTTGATAAGGATAAATATGATATTGGTAAGACTATTACCTTGAATTATGGTGTGAGAAAATCGTTAGATGGATACACTATGACTAAAGAAAATCCATATAATGAAGATGAGTTAATAAGTAATTCTAAAGAAAGAAAATTTACTATTGTAGGTATTATGGATAGAGATTATGAATTAGATCCATATGGAGATCCTGGAATTGGCTGCCTTACACTAGGTTTAGAAAATAGTTCTAATAAAAATCAAAGTGTTTATATACGTATAAAAAATCCAGCTAGTTATGAAAAAACATTTTCAGAAATTTTAGGAACTACTTTTACAAATGATTCACTAACAGCAACTGATAAATATAGTATTAATGCTTCATTACTCAGATGGCAAGCGTTAAAGTTTGATTCTGGTACAACTACTATGATTTATTCGCTTATTACAGTTTTGCTTACAATCATTGTGGGAACGAGTGTATTTTGTATTAAAAATTCTTTTGATATATCTGTGATGGAGAAGAAAAAAAATTATGGTATGCTTGCAAGTGCGGGAGCGACAAAAAAACAAATTAAAAGAAGTGTTATTGCTGAAGGATTAATGATTGGTATGGTCGGTATTCCAATAGGTATTATTGTGGGTTATTTGGCAGTATTTATTTTAACTATTATTGTAAATTCAGTAATTGGTAATTTTATTACAAGAAATGTGGAAATGAAATGTATTATTTCACTATTTCCTATATTAGTGTCTGTTATACTTGGGGTAGTAACAATTTATTTTTCTAGTGTTAGAGCAGCTAAGAAAGCAAGTAAGGTTAGTCCAATAGATTTAATTAGAAGTAATGATGATATTAAGATTAATAAGAAAAAGTTAAAAAGTCCATCTATTATTAAAAAAATATTTGGTATTGGTGGAGTAATAGCTTATAAGAATTTAAAAAGAAGTAAGAAGAAATATAGAACAACGGTTATTTCTCTAGCACTTAGTGTGTTTGTATTTATTAGTATGAATACTTTTATGTATTATACATTTTCAGTAACAAATACATATTATAATAATATTGATTATAATATTATGGTAACATCATCTTTTGAGGATTCACTAAAACTTGAAGATGCTTTAAAGGTGAAAGGTACTGATGATTATACGATGCTATATCAAAGTTCTCTTACATCTGATGGTTATTTGGAGATAGATGATTTGTCTAAATTAACTGACTTTGGAAAAAATATTTTAGAAGAAGGATTAAGAGAGCAAGGGTGTTATGATGAGAGAAAAGATACTTTTGATATGAATTGTGATAAAAAACGTAAAATGAATATTATTGGTATGGATGAAAAATCTTTTAAAGAGTATGTAGATAAATTAGGTTTAGATTATAATAGTGTGAAAAATAAAGGAGTTTTAGTAAATAGTTATTCATATATTAATGCTGAAGGGGTTCGAATGGAAAAAGGTATTTATAATTATAAAAAGAATGAAACAATAAAAGGTACTTATAATGGTAGTCCACTCGAAATTGATGTTTCAGAAGTTACAAATATAAGACCAAGTGGACTTGAAAACTTTTGGGATTCTAGCGGATATTTAATTGTATCGGAAGAAGAATATCATGATTTAGATTTTAGACCTTATATTTTAACAATTCAAGCAGATAATCCTACGCAAGTTACCTTAGATATAGATGAAGAGTTACCAGAATTAAGTGCGGTAAATATTGAAGAGAATGCACAAGCGGAAAAATCATTATATTTACTTATGGCAATATTCTTATATGGATTTATTGCAGTAATTACTTTGATTGGGGTAACTAATATATTTAATACAATAACATCTAATTTAGAGCTTAGACAAAAAGAGTTTGCAATGCTTAAAAGTGTTGGAATGACAAAAAAAGAATTTAACCGAATGATTAATTTAGAAACAATATTTTATTCTGTAAAGGCACTTATTTATGGTATTGTTTTAGGAACTATTGGTTCATATTTAATATATTTGGCAACGGCTAATAAAATGGATTATGGTTATCATTTCCCACTTGCCGCAACTATTATTTCTATTTTTGCAGTATTTATTTTAGTGTATATTATTATGCGTTATTCAATGAATAAAATTAATAAGCAAAATATTATTGAAACAATCAGAAAGGATAATATTTAAAGGGAAAATTATTCCCTTTTTTGGTATACTAGTATTGAGAGGAGAAGCTTATGTATGTTTTGTTAATAGAAGATAATCAAAATATTATTGATGGTTTAAAATATTCTTTAGAGCAAGAAGATTATGAAGTTTTTATTTGCACTAATGTGGCAGATACTATAGAGTTTTTAAAAGAAAATAAGTTGGTGGATATTGCTATTATAGATGTGTCTTTGCCTGATGGAGATGGATTTGATTTATATCAAAATTATATTAAAGAAAAAAATATTCCTAGTATATTTTTAACGGCTAAAGATAGTGAGGATGATGTTGTAAAGGGGTTAGAACTTGGCGCAAGTGATTATATGACAAAACCTTTTTCTACAAGGGAATTATTAGCCCGTATAAAAAGGAATATTATGAAACATAAAAATGAGGCGATTATTAGGATAGATGATGTTAGTTTTGATTTTGATAAAATGGAAGTAAGTAAGGATGGAAAGGTTATTCCGTTAACTAGACTTGAACTTAAAATATTACATTTACTTTTTACTAATTTAGGAAAGGTTGTAAGAAGGGATTATATAATTGAAAAGATATGGGAGTGGACAAGCAATGATGTTAATGATAATACGGTTACAGTTTATATGAAAAGAATTAGGGAAAAAATTGGGGTTAATATAATTATTACTATTAAAGGAATAGGATATAGAATAGATGATACTAGAAAATAAGGTTCATTTAAAAAGATTTTTATTAATGTCGCTTATCCCAATTATTGTTTTTTTAATTATTGGAAATATATTTTTCTTTTATCAATATCAATCTTATATTCAAAATTATAATAGTAAAATAGCAGTAATCGTTAGTTTAGTTGAGGAAGAATATCCTAATATAGATAGGAGTGAACTTATTTCTATTTTAAATAGTGATGATAAAGTTTCTGAAGATATTTTTAGTAGATATGGAATTGATGTACAAAAAGAATCTATAATTATGGAAAATGACCGATTATTTAGTAGATTTATAATTATATATAATATTTTATTTATTGGTTTAGCTTTGAGTATTATTTTACTATATTTGAAGCACGAGAATGATCAAGATAAAGAAATTAAAAGAATTGTAAAGTGTATCAAAGAGATTAATAAGAAAAATTATGCGTTTAATATAGAAGATAATACGGAAGATGAGCTTTCTATTTTAAAAAATGAAATATACAAAACGACGGTTATGTTAAAAGAGATGGCTGAAAGTTCTAAGGATGATAAGTTAAGGTTAAAGGATTCTTTATCTGATATATCTCATCAGTTAAAAACACCGTTAACTTCAATTAATATTATGCTTGATAATATTTTAGATAATCCGAATATGGATGAAGATACTAAGGAGAAATTTATTCAAAGTATTAAAAGAGAAGTTACAAATATTAGTAATTTAGCTACGGAAATATTAAAATTATCGAAGTTTGATGCTAATGTGGTTAGGTTTGAAAATAAAGAGATTTTAGTAAAAGATATTATAAAAAAAGCTATTTCTAATGTTGAGATGATGGCTGAGATAAAGAATGTGGAGATTAAGGTGGTTTTTCATGATAATGTTAAGCTTGTTTGTGATTTGAATTGGCAGGCGGAGGCTATTATTAATATTTTGAAAAATTGTATTGAGCATTCTAGTGAAAATTCTTTTATTAATATAGAGGTTATAGATAATAAGATATATAAAGAAATTATTATTAAAGATTCTGGTGAGGGTATTGATAAAAAAGATTTACTTCATATTTTTGAGAGGTTTTATAAGGGAAAAAATTCTTCGAAAGATAGTGTGGGAATAGGTTTAGCGCTTGCGAAAAAAATAATTGAAATGAATAATGGTTCAATTAGTGTTAATTCAGTTAAGGGAAAAGGAACTATTTTTACGATTAGGTATTATTAGTATTACTATTTTGTAAGATATTAATTTTTAAAGACATGCTATAATAAAAGTGGTGATAAAAGTGAAAACGGTTATGATTGTCGAAGATGATAAAATTATAAGTGAAGAGTTAACTCATCTTTTAGAGACTTCTGGTTATAATGTTATAACTTTAACTAATTATGATAATACGTTAGAGGATATTTTAAATAGTAATTTTGATTTACTGTTATTGGATATAAATTTACCGAAGGTTAATGGTGAATTTCTTTTGAAGGAAATTAGAAAGGTATCTAATGTACCAATTATTATGCTAACTAGTAGAGCACTAGAAACTGATGAGGTATTATCTATGTCTTATGGGGCTGATGATTATATAACAAAACCTTATAATCCGACTATTTTGCTTTTGAGGATTGCTAATATTTTTAGAAGGATGGAAAAGAATGTTAATAGTTTAAATTATGATGATATTAAAGTATATCAAAATAAGGGAATATTAGTAAGGAATGATAAGGAATTAGATTTGACTAAGAATGAGATGTTGATATTTTTATGTTTACTTAATAATAGGGGAAATATTGTAACACGTGATGAGCTTATGACAGAACTTTGGAATAATGAAGAGTATGTTAATGAGAATGCTCTGACAGTTAATGTTAGCCGGCTTAGAAGTAAATTAGAAGATTTTGGGATTCATGGGGCTATTGAGACAAGAAAAGGTCAGGGGTATAAATTATTATGAAGTTTAGTAAATATTTTATTTCTAAATTTATAGAAATTTTAATAGTTATTTTTGGATATATTATAGCTTTGATGATGCTTTTTGCTTTTAAGGCTTCTAGTCAGCTTGTATTTGGAATTTCAATTACTTTTTTGGTTATTTGTTTTGCAGTGACACTTACAGGTTATTTAAAGAGAAGAAGATTTTATAATAATTTAATTAGTAATACTGAAAAATTAGATAAAAAATATTTGGTTTTAGAGATGCTTAATAAACCTTCATTTTATGATGGAGAGGTACTTTACGAGGTTTTATATGAGATAAATAAATCAATGAATGAAAATGTGAAAAAATACGAGATGAGTTTAACTTATTTTAAAGAGTATATTGAACTTTGGATACATGAGATAAAACTTCCGATTGCGAGTTTGATGTTAATGAATCATAATCAGAAAAATAAGGTGGATAAAAGGTATGAGGAACAAATAAAAAGAATTGATGATTATGTTGATCAAGTTTTGTATTATGTTAGATCAGAGAATGCTGAGAAAGATTATTTAATTAAGGAAGTTAGTTTGAAAAAGATTATTAATAATGTTGCTATGAAGAATAAAGATGATTTACTTGAAAATAATATTCATTTTATATCTCAAGTTAAAGATGAGGTGGTTCTTACTGATTCTAAGTGGCTTGAATTTATTATCAATCAAATTATTAGTAATAGTATAAAATATAAGAAGGACAAAGATTCATTTATTAAACTTAGTGTTAATGATTTACCAAAACAGGTGGATTTGCACATTATTGATAATGGTATTGGAATACCAGCTAAAGATATTGGACGAGTGTTTGAAAAAACTTTTACGGGAGAAAATGGGCGAAATAGTTCAAAGTCTACTGGTATGGGATTATATATAGTTAAAAAGTTATGCGAAAAATTAGGGCATAAAATTAAGGTTTTATCAGTTCAAAATGAATATACAGAGGTTATAATTTCATTTTCTAAGGATGATTTCTATAAAGTGCGTTAAAATTATTACAAAATAGTAATATACCGTAATATTAAAAGGGCGACATTAGCCTTTTTTTATCATAAAATGTAGACATGAAAGGAGATATTTTATGGAAAGTATTTTAAAGATTTACAATGTGGAGAAATATTATGGTAGTAGATCTAGTCTTACAAAGGCAATAGATAATATATCTTTTGAAGCATCTAAGGGAGAGTTTGTTGCTATTATGGGAGCTTCTGGTTCTGGTAAGACAACACTTTTAAACTGCATTTCGACTATTGATAGAGTGACATCAGGTCATATTTTTATTGGTGGAGAAGATATTACTAAGTTAAAGGGTAATAATCTTAATAAATTTAGAAGAGAAGAGTTAGGTTTTATTTTTCAAGATTTTAATTTACTTGATACTTTGACAGCTTATGAAAATATTGCTCTTGCTTTATCTATTCAAAATGTTTCTGCTAGTGAGATTGCAAGAAGAGTAAATAAGGTGGCTAAGGAGCTTGATATTAAAGATGTTTTAAAAAAGTATCCTTATCAAATGAGTGGTGGTCAAAAACAAAGAGTGGCTTCAGCTAGAGCGATTATTACAGACCCTAAGCTTATTTTGGCTGATGAGCCAACAGGGGCTTTGGATTCAAAGTCGGCAAAAATGTTGCTTGAAAGATTTGCTTATTTAAATAAAGAATTAGAAGCGACAATTTTGATGGTGACTCATGATGCTTTTACGGCTAGTTATGCATCACGTGTAATTTTTATCAAGGATGGTAAAATTTTTAATGAACTTGTTAGAGGTAACGATTCAAGAAAAGAATTTTTTGATAAGATTATTGATGTTGTAACGCTTTTAGGTGGAGATTTGAATGATGCTCTTTAAGTTATCTATTAAGAATATTGCTAGAAGTATAAAAGATTATGCCATCTACTTTTTTACTTTGATATTAGGTGTGGCAATATTTTATATATTTAATGCGATTGAAAGCCAAACGGTAATGATGAATGTATCTTCATCGACTTATGAAATTATAGATTTGATGAATAGTATGCTGTCTGGTGTAAGTGTGTTTGTGGCTTTTATTTTAGGGTTCTTAATTATATATGCTAATAGATTTTTAATGAAAAGAAGGAATAAAGAGTTTGGAATATATTTGACTTTAGGAATGAGTAAGAGAAAAGTATCGTTAATATTGTTTTTTGAAACTTTAATTGTTGGATGTATTTCTTTGGTTATTGGTTTAGTGCTTGGAACTGCGTTATCACAGGTGATGAGTTTACTTGTGGCGAATATGTTTGAAGCAAAGATGACTGAGTTTGAATTTGTTTTTTCGACTTCGGCATGTATTAAGACTTTGATTTATTTTAGTGTTATGTATGTTTTAGTTATGATTTTTAATACATATAATGTTAGTCGCTGCAGATTAATTGATTTACTTAATGCGAATAAAAAGTCTGAGAAGATTAAGATGAAAAATCCTTGGCTTTGTGTGATTATATTTATTATTTCTGTTTGCGTTTTAGGTTATGCTTATTTTTGTGTAACGGCTGGAGTTACTGATATGCAAACGGCTGATAAAATTTTGATTCCAATCGCACTTGGGGCAGTGTCTACATTCTTTATTTTTTGGTCTTTGTCTGGATTATTACTTAAAATTTTTATGAGTATGAAGAATGTTTATTATAAGGGGTTAAATAGTTTTATTTTAAGGCAGTTTAGTAGTAAGATTAATACAACTGTATTTTCGATGACTATTATTTGTTTGATGTTATTTTTTACAATTTGTATTTTATCGAGTGCTATTTCAATTAGGAATTCTATGACAAGCAATTTGGAACAGATGGCGCCTGTTGATATACAGCTTAATAAGAAGATGGATTTACCAGTTAATTCTGGTTATTCTGAAGCGGTTATAGAGGATTCTAAAATATCTGTTAGTGAAACTTTAGATAGGCTTGGATTTGATACTGATAAGTATTTTAAGGATGTTTTAGAGTTTGATATATATGCAAGTAATGACATTTTAGTTAGGGATACTTTAGGAGATTATTATGCGGAGGTTTCTAAACAATTTCCATATTTAGCTTATGATGCGGCTGAGTCTTTTATAAAGGTTAGTGATTATAATAAGGTGGCTAAGTTATATGGTTTGGGTCAAATTCATTTGGATAGTAATGAGTATGTGATTATTGCTGATTTTGATTCTTGGATTGATATTAGAAATCAAAGTTTAGAAAAAGGAACACCAATTAATTTGAATGGATTTACTTTGACACCTAAGTATGATGAGTGTAAGGATGGATTTATTTATATGGCAAGTAATCATATTAATACTGGAATATTTATTGTTCCAGATGAAGTTTTGGAAGGTGTTTCTAGAGAGTCCGAGTTATTAGTTGCTAATTATAAGGCAAATACTGATGAAGAAAGACAAGAAATCGAAGATATGATTGTAGCGACCGGTAATAGTGCTTATGCTTCAAATACTGATATTGAAGCTAGTACTAAGTTATCTTTATATGAAGGTAGTATTGGTCTTGGGGCTATGATTACATTTATTGGTTTATATTTAGGAATTGTATTTTTGATTGCTAGTGCAGCTATTTTAGCTTTAAAGGAGTTATCAGAGTCAACGGATAACAAAGAAAGGTTTAGAATGCTTAGAAAGATTGGTACTGATGAGAAGATGCTTAATAGGGCATTATTTAGACAGATTGGTATATTCTTTATATTTCCATTAGTATTAGCAGTTATTCATTCAATTTTTGGTATTAAATTTTGTACATATATTTTAGAGACATTTGGTAAAGGAGAACTTGTGAAGTCTATTATTATGACAGCTGGAATTATTGTGTTTATTTATGGCGGATATTTCTTAATAACTTATTTTGCAAGCAAAAATATTATAAAAGAAAGATAGTGGAGGTGAAAATATGTACAATGTGAAAGGTAAAATGTTTACTTTAGTTGGTATTGTTTTGGTGATTGCTGTATTTTTTCTAGTATTTTGGCTGTTGTTTTATCAAGGAAGTGTATATTATACTCAGATAGATAATGAAAAAGTTAAAACATTAGATTCTGGTGATATGAGATATGAATATAGTTTGGAAGCTTATGATAAAAATGGTAAATCTAAGACAGTTACATTTAAAACTAGTAGAGAGTTAAGAGATGATGCTTATTTAAAGCTTAATGTGATGATAACGAGGGGTGTTAAGGCTTGGGAAGAGATAGAGTTTAAAGATATGCCTAAAAATGTACAGGAACAGTATAATAATTAATAAAGCGGATGTTTAAGTCTGCTTTTTTTGATATAATGATGAAGAAAGGAGCTTTTTAAATGAAGATGAGTGGGTTTAAAATATTTCAAATTTTTCAGTTTATTGTGTTTTTGGGAGTTAGTGTATTTATTTTTGTTAGAAAGGTTGATGGAACAGGAGCTGAAAACACATTTGATGTAGCATTTTTAAATTTTTCTGTATGGTTTGGTTTTTATTTATTTTTATTAGCCCTTGAATATGGAATAAAGTTTTTGGGAGTAATAAAGAAGAAATAGTGGGTTTGAATCTAGTGTTAATGAGTATATGGAATATTTAATTAAAGCGAATAATTTTGATATTATGGCTGAATAAGTAAATAAGTTAATGACTGAAGCTGAAAATTCGGCTGCATCAGGAAAAACGGTTAACGATAGTAAAAAAATTGATCTTGGGTATGTTGGTAATGATGATAATTATCAATATCAAGTTATTAGACTATATGAGTAAGGAGTTAGAATAATATGGCTAATGAAAACAAAAAAGATTTTAATGCTATGATGAAAAACAACAAAGATATGCCTAAAATTCAAATTATAGAAGATGAAAAGACTATTAAAAAATATGGGGGAAATAAAATATTTTTTGCTCCTCCACTTTATTATGATGAATTAATGAAAAAAGTTCCAAGAGGAAAGTTGGTGACAGTAGGGCAGATGAGAGATTATCTTGCTAAACAGAATAGTGCAGATTTTACTGATCCAATGACTGCTGGAATTTTTGTAAATATTGTAGCTTGGGCGAGTTATCAAAGAAATAATGATATTACGCCTTACTGGCGAACTTTAAAATCTGATGGTGAGTTAAATGTTAAATATCCTGAAGCAATAGAACTTCAAAAAAGGTTACTTGAAGAAGAAGGACATACGATTATTTCAAAGGGTACAAAGAATATAAAGTATTATGTTAAAGATTTTGAAGATAGTTTGATAGAATTATAATGGCATGAAAGTAGGGAATCTTATGAAAAACAAAAAAGTTAATAAGCAAGAAATTAAAGATGAAACAAAAACATATATGTTAGAGGGAATGTCAATAGGAATGTGCATCGGAACATCACTAGGGGTAATTATAGGAGTGTTTACTGATAATATTTCTATATGTATATGTTTTGGAATTAGTATAGGTTTATGTGTTGGTTTAGGAATGGGATCTTTAATCAAAAAAGATAAATAGTAATTTGTAAAGGAGAGCTAAGTATGAAATATTATCATATGACATCATTGGATAGATTAAATTCAATTAGTAAAAGTGGTTTAATGCCAAGAAATGAAGATAATAGTAAGTTGATTAATGATAAAAAAAACAAAGTTTTTTTCTCGGAAGGGTTTGAGGGTGCCATTGCTTTATTTGTTGATTTTGAGATTGTGTACGAGAATATTAAATGTGGTAAAATGAAACCTACAAATAAAAAAATAGAAGAAAAGGTACTAAAATCAAAAAATCTATCTGACTTTCTTGGAGAAGGAGTTTATTTGCAATTTGATGGTACTAATATAGAAAATGAAAGAAATTTTGAAAATGGATGTACTAGTAAAGTTGTTCCTCCAGAAAAGTTGTATGTTAGTATATTGAAAAGTAAAAAACATGATTCAATTATATTTTCAAGATTTGAAATCATTAAATATATGATGTCAAAGATAACTCCAGAAGAAATTAAATATTATGGTGTGAAATATAAAGATTCTCCCCATTTTATTGATGCAACAATAAGGATACAAGAAAAAGTAAAAAAGTATTATATTTTACATAGCAAGGAAATACAAAAATATAGAAATAATGATTATTGGTTAGAATATTTATCTATTACAGATTTTGTGAAAGAATATTTAAAGTCAAATACAAATTACAATTTATGGAGTTGATAATAAGTGAATAAAGAAATATTATTATCTAATATAGATAAAGTTCATACCACTGAAATGGGGATTGATAGGATTAAGAAAAATCTTAAATTAGATACTAATGATGTAGTTGAATACTGTAAAAATAAGATATTGGATAAAAACTGTGCTATTTATAAAAAGGGAAAGAATTGGTATTGTGAAATTGATAATATAAAAATAACTATTAACTCATATAGTTACACAATTATAACAGCGCACATTATTAACTAAATTGCAATTTAGTGATCTGCTAAATAAATAGTAATTTATGGAGGTGAAATGATTAATGAATCCATTTATAATTGGAATTATTGTTTTTATATTATCATTTGTGTTTCAATTATTACTGATTATAAAAAAAGAAAAAAATTTAAAAGTGGATGCTGATATTAATAAGGAAATAAATATTAAAAATCAATCAAAGAAAAATATAAAGATATTTGGTAAAATACTAATAGCTATAATTATATCTTTCTTTTTAAGTATTATTGGTTTTTATATTAGCACAATCATATTTTTGGGAACCGATTTATCGGTATAATACAAATTACAATTTATGGAGGAATACTAATGTTAAAAAAATTTATAATCATTACAATATTTATAATTTTGATTCTATTATTAAGTATTTTTTTCATAAAGGAAAACTTAAAGTATGAAGTAAATAGAGATAAAACTTTTAAATCCCCTAATGGAAAACATCAAATAACATTAAGATATGATTATGCTAGTAGACCGTATGTCTTTAAAAATGGAAAATTAATTTATAAATATGATGGACCAGGTTTTAATGAAACAGTAGATTGGTACATTAAATGGCTTTCTGAGAATGAAATATTATTATATTGTCATTCAAGTAATGAGCGATATAACGAAGAATATCATATTATTATTGATTGAATAAATTATAATTTATGGAAGAGGTAAAAAAATGAAAATTGCAAAGATTATATTATCAATAGTTACAATGCTATTTGCATTACTAGGATTATTAAAAGTTATATCTTTTGATATTGCAAATCCAATAATGTTTTTAGCATTAGCTACTTTATTAGTATTGAGAAGTATTGAGTATAAGAAAAGTAGAGAAAATAGTAGTTTTATACTAACTGTTATTACAGCAGTATTTTTATATGTTGTAGTTATTTATAATGTTTTTATAGCATAATAAATTATAATTTACGGAGGAATTATGAGGTACAGTAATAAATTAGAATTGGTAGAAGCAATAAAAAGTAATGCTAATTTGTTTATTAAAGAATATTTGGATATAAAAGAATCATCTATAAATATGGTTGATGAGGAAATTGGATATACTCCTTTTCAAATGTTATCGTTTTGCAACGGTTGGATGGATTTAGTTTTAGCTTGGGAAAGTGAAGAACAAAAAAGCATTCAAAAAACACAACTTGCTACCAAGTGGAAATGGAATAAATTAGACTGGTTATATCAACGTTTTTATGATAAATATAATGGCTATTCTTTAAAAGAGTTAATTAATATTTTTAATCAAAACGTTGATAATATTATCAAACTAGTAAATAATTTATCTGATGTAGAATTATTGGAAACGGGAAAAAGAAATTGGGCGAAAACAAATGGTAAAGAATTTAGTGTATGTAGATTAATACATTTAAATACTATTGCTAATTTCAAGAATTTTAGAGGTAAAATTAGAAAATGGAAAAAGAATAATAACTAAAAATAAATTAGCTAATGTAGGAAAATTAAATAAGTATCATAGTGAAAAAATAAAGTTTATTGTAAAAATGAAGAGAGATAGGTTATATTATGTGAAACTGATTTTTTGTTATAATTTTGGTATTGGAGGTTAATTATGGAAAAAAATAATGAGTTTTCTTCTGTTTGTACTTTTGATTATAAAAAATATAAGGAGTTTGCTTTAGGTGCTGTTTCTACTAGAAAAATGAATATTTTGTTTATGTTTGTTTCTTTGCTTTTATTAATTTTATATATGATTATGGGCAGTTATGGACTTGTAATAATAATTGGAATTATATGTGGGATATTTTTGATTATATATAAGGTGGCTGGAATTAATAAGATTCAATATAAAAGAACTAAAAATTTGAATAATGGTGAAGATTTGAGACAGACTTTTAAGGTTAGTTGTGGTAATATTGTTTTGACTTCACAAAAGGGTGATACTTCTAGTTATAAACTTAGTCAAATAATTTCGATTATTGAAACAGAAAATTTATTTATTTTAAAGTTAAAATACAATGTGGGAATTATTGTAGATAAAAATAATTTGACCGGTGGAAGTAAGGAAGAATTTATTAATTATTTATTTGAAAATTGTGAAAATTTAAAGTCTAAAAAAGTTAT
Source organism: uncultured Bacilli bacterium (assembly GCA_944358675.1). Lineage (GTDB taxonomy): Bacteria > Bacillota_I > Bacilli_A > RF39 > UBA660 > Coprosoma. Next base: position 15,034 of record CALVRN010000019.1, read on the forward strand.
TAATAGTAAAAAATGGGTTATTATAAGAAGAGTTTTTCTTGGAATTTGTTTACTGATTTTTTTGCTTGCTATTATATTTTCTTTTATGAATAGTAATAGGATGGATAAATATGAAAAGAGCTTTGAAGATAAGGGCTATAATGTTGATGTTAATGAAAGCGTGAATGATGGTTATACTTTTAAAACGATGACTGTTATGAGTAATAATAGTGTTTTGTATGTTTATGATTTTAAAACAGATAAGATGGCTGAGCATAATTTAGAGTATTGGGCAAAATCAGAAACTGATGATAATGTTAAAGATGAGTATATAAAAGAAGATAGTAAGGATTATAAAAAGTATATAATAGATGATAAGGGATATGTTATTTTGATTAGAAAAGATAATTTTGTTTTTTATGGTATTGGTAACTCTAATTATAAAGATGAGCTCAATGATATGATAGAAGTAATAGATAATTAATGTTAAGAAAAATTGCGTATTTTCCAGTGAAAATTGGTAGATTAAAATGTGATTAAAATATAAAATGGGCTTTAAAAGGAGGGTTTATGGATTTAGGAAATAAAATATCAGATTTAAGAAAAAAAGAGAATCTTTCACAAGAAAAATTGGCAGAGAAATTAGGGGTAACAAGACAGACTATTTCTAAGTGGGAACTTGGAGAGACGGCACCTGATATTTTGCAGGCTAAAAAATTATCTAAAATATTTAATGTTAGTTTAGATGAATTAACAGATAATGATATTAAAAATGTTTTGGAGGCTAAGGTTAGTAATACAGAAAAACTAGCTGGTATGATAATTAAAATACTTAAAATTATTGGTGTTATTGCAATTATTTATTTGGTACTTATGATTATAGGTCTTGTTTTATTTATGGTATTTCCAGAAGAGCATAGTAGCACGAATGTTCAGACTATATCTGCTACTATGGACTGTGTGATAGAAGGTAAAGATTATACTATTTCTATTGGTGAAGGAAATTATTTTGATTGTCCTAATTGCAGTAAAGATATGGAGATATATTTAAAGGATATTACTGACTGGGCAAATATTGACCATAGTGTAGAAAATATCGAAAAATATTTTGAAGATAATGGTGGAAACTGTCAATAATAATGTGATAGTTGATGTTTGGGTTATGATTGTTTTTAAATTTATTTTATATTGGTTCTTTTGTAAAAAACTACCCAAAAAACTACCCAAAAAATTATTGTAATTATTTATAGTAGTTTTTGTTAATCTTTACTTTGGAATTCTTTTAATATATACTAATTGTAATATAAATTTATTAAAAAATAATTTTAATTCGAGAGGGTGAATAGATGAAGAATTTAGATAAAATAGAACCAATATTTTACATTAGTGAAGATAATAAAAAAATTATTAAAAATATAGAGGATAAATTATTATTAATTAAAATTGATGATAATATTAAAAAAAAATTTTCAGATAAAATCTAGAGTGAGATCAATTCATTCTTCACTAGCTATTGAAGCTAATTCATTATCATTAGAATCTGTTGAAAATATTATTGATAATAAATTAGTTTTAGGAGATAGGAAAGAAATACAAGAAGTTAAAAATGCAAATGAATTATATGAACATATTGATGATTATAATCCAAAAAGTGAAAGCGACTTTTTAAAAGCTCATACTTTAATGATGAAATATTTTGATGATGATAATGGTTTTTACCGCGATCATGGTGAATGAGTAAAAAAAGGAAATCAAATTATTTATATGGCTCCAGAGTCAATGTTAGTGCCAACTTTAATGAATAGTTTATTTGATTTTATTAATTGTAATGAAGGAAAAATCCATCCACTTATTTTATCATCTATATTTCACTATTATTTTGTATATGTTCATCCATTTAGTGATTATTATGGAACTTACAAAGCTTTGGAAGATTTATATAAAGAATGAAAAATTAAAGCAATTGGTGTAAGTAATTTTTATCCTGATAGACTTGCTGATATGTGTTTATTTGGAAGAGAGGTTATTCCAGCAGTTAATCAAGTTGAAACAAATCCGATGAATCAACAGATTAAAGCAGAGGAAGTTATGAATAAATATGGAGTACATATTGAAGCATGGGCACCATTTGGTGAAGGTAAAAACGGTATGTTTACTAATGAAACATTAGTTAATATTGGTAAGAAATATGGTAAAAGTGCAGCGCAAGTTATTTTAAGATGGCTTATCCAAAGAGGTGTTATTATAGCTTGTAAGTCTACACATATCGAACGTATGAAAGAAAATTTTGATGTGTTTGATTTTGAACTATCTAAAGAAGATATGGAAGAGATTAGAAAGCTTGATTCAAGTGATAGTTTATTCTTTAACCATCAAGATCCAGATATGGTAGAGTGGTTTGATAAGATGGTAAAACAAAGAAGAGAAAATACAGATTACCGAAAAGAAAAGAAGAATTGGTAGAGGAGAGAATTAATGAGTAAAAAAAAGTAATAGGTATAATAATAGTTTTAGATTTATTTTATAATCAATTTAATGCGCAGGTAGATTTACTTCAAAGTTTAAATAAAGATATTGAAGTTAAAGTTTTAGATGGTTATCCACATGGCTTTGGAGCAGGTGGGGACTGGATAGGTGATGTTTCTGTTTGGCTTGAAAATATATTTGAAAGATAAAATGCATATCAAATGATATGTTTTTTTTGTATAGAAATTTTTAAAATATTATAATTAATATAGAATGGTGAGAAATTAAATGTTATAATAATTGAAATAATTTTAATATGGTTAAAAATAAAAAGGAGGTATATCTATATGAATGAAAAAGATTTACAAGTTACTAACCGTGATTTCTTAATTTATAAAGATGATAATGGTGATGTTAAAGTAAATGTGATGCTTATTAATCATGATTTATGGTTAACACAAAATTTAATGTCTGAATTATTTGATACATCAAGGAGAAATATTGGTCTTCATTTACAAAACATATATTTTGACAGAGAGTTAGATGAGAGTTCAACTAAGAAGGAAATCTTCCTAGTTCAAAATGAAGGTGAACGAAGAGTAAAAAGAAAAACTTTGGTTTATAATTTAGATGCTATTATTGCTGTTGGATATCGCGTTAATTCAAAAAAAGCTACAAATTTTAGAATATGGGCAACAAAAGTGTTAAAGGAGTATATGATAAAAGGCTTTGTGATGGATGATGAAAGACTTAAAAATCCTAATTATATTTTTGGCGAAGATTATTTTGATGAACTTTTAGAAAGAATAAGAAATATTCGTTCTAGTGAAAGAAGATTTTATCAAAAAATTACTGATATTTATTCACAATGTAGTATAGATTATGATAAAGATAGTGAAATAACAAAGACTTTTTTTAAAACAGTTCAGAATAAATTACATTTTGCAGTTACAGGAAATACGGCTGCTGAAATAATTTATAATAGAGCTAATGCAGATAAAGAAAATATGGGTTTAACTAATTGGAAAAACAGTCCTGATGGATCTATTTACAAATACGATGTTGTAGTTGCTAAAAATTATTTGAATGAGAAAGAATTGAAAGATTTAAATAGAATTGTTACGATGTATTTAGATTATGCGGAAATGCAGGCGGAAAATCATAATGCGATGACGATGAAAGATTGGACTCAGAAATTAAATGCATTTTTAAAATTTAACGGTAGAGAAATTCTTCATGATGCAGAAAGATTTCTCACGAAGTAGCTAAGGAACTTGTTTATAAGGAGTATGACAAATTTAGAGTGAAACAAGATAGGTTATATAATTCTGATTTTGATAAATTTATATTAGAAGTTTCTAATATGGAAAATAAATAATAAATTATAGGAGAAGTTGAAGAAGTTCAAAAAGGACATGATGATTATGAGAAAGAACTAGGAATTAAGTTATATAAATATATTAAATTGATTAATGATTTTAATGCATATCGTTTTGATATGTTTTTTTTGTATAAAGGTTTTAGTTTTATGGTTAAAAACTTTTTAAGTCTACGATTCGTAGGGTGACTTTTGTATTTTTTCATAATATGATTGTTTTGGTGATGATGATATTTTTTTGTTATTTATAATAAATTTGAAAATAATGAATGAGGTATGTTATACTTTTGTTAGTTTAAATATTAGTGTTTTTGAAAGAGAAGGTTTTAAATATGGATAAAGAAAAAATTTTGATAGAAATTGCATCATACTGTGATAAGGAGTTATTAAATACTGTAAATAGTGCTATTATACAAGCGGAATATCCTAACAGAATACATTTTGCAATATGTTATCAAGGTGATGATTTAGATGATTATTATGAATTAAAAAAAATTAATAACTGTAAAATAATTCATTTAAAACAGTCTGAGACTAGGGGAAGTGTATATGCTAGATATTTATGCCAAAGTTTAATTGGTGATGAAAAGTATATATATCAAGTGGATTCTCATATGCGTTTTGTTAAACATTGGGATACAAAAATTATTAATCAGTTATTATCATTAAATGATAAAAAAGCTATTTTATCTGGTTATCCACCTGCTATAACTCCTGAGATGTTAATTGCACCACTAGATGATAAAATTTTTGATAACCCTGGATATGGAACTGTTATGTATGCAAAAGACTTTAGAACTGATGTTGATGATAGTTATTTTATATCATGCGCTAGTAAACTTATAACAAAAGATAGCCCTTTAGCTTATAAGAAAAATGCCTTTATTGCAAGTGGAAATTTTTTTACTTTTAGTTTGGCCCATAAAGAAGTAAGATATGATACAAGTATGTATTTTTATGGAGATGAAATGCCAATGAGTATTAGGTTATATACTTATGGATGGAATTTTTATAATCCTGGCGAAAGTTTTGTGTATCATTTATATAAAAAAGAGAAGTCAAAGTTTCCTGGCTTAAAGCATGATACAATGATTAATGAAAATAAACGTTTAAAAACTTTATTAGGTATAACAAAAGATGATGTTATTCCACCTGAGTTTGGGCTTGGTAAAGTAAGAAGTATTGAGGATTATGAAAAAACTTTTGGTATAGATTTTAAAAATAAAAAAATTTCTGATTTGGCTAAGAGTGGAGATTTTGAAAATGTAAAGGGAAATTAATATTTTTATATATTGATGAAAGGTGGTATTTATTATGAAATATTTTAAAAAATTAACTGGCGATAGGATATATTTAGCTCCTAAAAGTACGTTTGATGAAGATATAGAAAAATATACTAAATGGATGAATGATTTTGAGGTTACTGATTATATTGGTGGTAGTAGTAAGATTGTAACTTTTAATGGTGAAAAAGAATGGTTAGAGAAAATGTCTAAAAATAGAGAAGATATAAATTTTGATATTATTACTTTAGATGATGATAGATTAATTGGAACGATTAGTTTAGATGGTTTTAATTTTACTGATAGAAGTGCAGTTTTGGGAATATTTATAGGTGAAGAAGGCTATAGAAGTCATGGATATGGAACTGAAGCTATAAAACTTATGTTAGAGTATGGTTTTAAATATCTTAATTTACACAGTATTAGATTAGATCTTTTGGGTGCTAATGAAAGAGCTCATAAGTGCTATTTAAAATGTGGTTTTAAAGATACTGGACGAGATAGAGAAAGAGTATTTTTAAACGGAAAATATTATGATATGCTACATATGGATATAATTGAAAATGAATTTGATGGAGACTTTATAAGAAATAAAAATATTTAATAAAAAACATAATTACTAGGTTTAAAGTAGTTATGTTTTTATTTTTAATTTACTAGGAATTTGCTTTGTAAAAGTAAAAAAAAGTTTGCAAAAAGTTATTTACAAATATAACTATTCGTGATATA
>CALVRN010000020.1 GCA_944358675.1 uncultured Bacilli bacterium
ACCTCGGTGACATATAATATTACTACTAGGACATTTTCGCAAATTAACACTTAAGACATTATCACAAATTAATCATACTCATGGTAAGTTTTTCTCCAAAATATATTGACAACAAACACTTTATGTGATACTTTATTAGTGAACACAAAAAAGTGTTTTTTATTATGAAAAAACATAGAATTAAAAGTAGGTGAAATGTATGGCAAAAAAAGCCAAAAAGAAAGAAAAAAAAGTATCAGGTATTCGCTCAGAATTCAAAAAAGTTAGATGGCCTAAGAAGAAAGAAATGTTTAAATATTCAGTAGCCGTTTTAGTATGCATAATTGTATTTGCACTATTCTTTATGTTATCGGATGTAATCATTGCTGCTGTGAGAACTTTGTTGGAGGGGTAATTAATGGAAAAAGAATGGTATGTAGTAAATACTTATTCTGGTCATGAGAATAAAGTAAAAGAAAAATTAGAAATGCGTGCAAGCTCTATGGGTATGGAAGACTATATTTTAAGAGTTGTTGTCCCAGAAGAAACCGTTGTTGATGCTAACGGAAAAGAAAAAAAAGTTAAACTTTTCCCAGGTTATATTTTAGTTGAAATGGTTATGACAGATGAAGCTTGGTTTATTGTCAGAAATACTCCAGGTGTTACGGGCTTTATCGGATCATCTGGTAAAGGTGCAAAACCATTTCCACTTACACCAGCTGAAGTTGATAGAATTTTGGGATCAATGGGTATGAGCAGATTGGATGCTGAAAATGATCTAAAAGAGGGAGAAAAAGTTAAAGTCATCTCTGGACCATTTGAAGGTATGTTTGGTATTATTAAGTCAGTTAACTTAAAAGAAGCTAAATTAGAGGTCGCAATCGACTTATTTGGACAAGAAACAATTGTCGAACTTGAAATATCACAAATTTCAAAAGCCTAGTTTACAAAAAGAATAATTTGTGATACTATTAATACGCTATATTATTTTTGATATAGAAAAAAGTGGGAGATTACCAAATGAGATATAGCGGATAATCATTGGAACCACCCACGAAAAAATTTATTAGGAGGTGTTTTTCGTGGCAAAAGAAGCAAGTAGCAAAATCAAAAAAATCAAAATTCAAATTGCTGCCGGTAAAGCTACACCAGCTCCACCAGTTGGAACAGCTTTAGGTCCTGCAGGAATTAATTTAGGAGATTTTTGTAATCAATTTAATGAAGCAACAAGAGATAAGATGGGTGACATTTTACCAGTTGAAATTACTGTTAATGAGGATAGAAGTTTTAGCTTTGTAGTTAAAACCCCACCTGCAGCTTTCTTAATCAAAAAAGCTTGCGGTATTAAAAAAGGATCAGTTAATGGTAAAAACGAAACTGTCGCAACCTTATCTAAAGATAAATTAAGAGAAATTGCTGAAACTAAACTTCCAGATTTAAACTGTTATACTGTCGAAGATGCAATGAAGATTATCGAAGGTACAGCTTTAAATATGGGTGTTAAAATCGAAGACTAAAAACCCATGCTATGTGGGAGGAATAATCCGCAAAAACCACAAGGAGGTAAGAAAAATGAAAAAAGGTAAAAAGTATTTAGCCGAGGCTCAAAAACTTGACAAGAATAAACTTTACACTAAAGAAGAAGCTGTAAAACTTGTTAAAGAAACTTCTTATACTAGTTTTGATGCTTCAGTAGAAGTAGCTATGCATTTAAATTTAGATACTAAAAAAGCTGACCAACAATTAAGAGGAGCAGTAGTTTTACCACATGGAACTGGTAAGACTAAAAAAGTTTTAGTTATCGCTAAAGGTGATGCAGCTAAAGCAGCTAAAGAAGCTGGCGCTGATTATGTTGGAGATACTGACATGATTGAAAAAATCCAAAAAGAAAACTGGTTTGATTTTGATAGTTTAATTGCTACACCAGATATGATGCCTGCTTTAGGTAAAATAGGACGTATTTTAGGCCCAAAAGGCTTAATGCCAAATCCTAAGACTGGTACAGTTACTATGGATACTAAAAAAGCTGTTGAAGAAGTTAAAAAAGGTAGAGTAGAGTATCGTACTGATTCATTCGGTAACGTACACGCTTTAATTGGTAAAGTTTCATTCAGTGATGAGGATTTAATAGATAATTTAAAAACCTTTGTTACTTTAATTATCAAATCTAAACCAAGTGTTGTTAAAGGAACTTATGTTAAAAACATTTCTTTATCAGCAACTATGGGTCCTGGTATTAAAGTAGATCCATCTAGCTTTGACAATTAATAAAAGCTATGATATAATTAATGTGTTGATTTGATTATGCCGTAGACAGTAGGTGCTAAAAAGCTTAATTTCCTACCGAGGATACTTTATAAATAAAGTTTTTTCGCTCTGGCATATTTGTCAGAGCTTTTATATTACGGCAATGGAAAGGAAGGTGCGAGATTTGGCAAACCAAAAGATTTTAGACAAAAAGCAAGAAATCATCGATGAAATTGCTGAAAAAACAAAAAATGCCAATGCTACAGTTTTGTTTGAATATCAAGGATTAACTGCATTAGAAACAAACGAACTTAGAAGAGCATTAAAGGAAAGCGAATCAGAATTTAAAATCTACAAAAACACTTTAGTTAAAAGAGCTTTTGATACATTAAAAATAGATTTAAATGATGATTTAAAAGGACCTAAAGCCATCGCTTTTAGTGAAGATCCAGTTGCCCCTATTAAGGTTCTATATGACTTTGCTAAAAAACATCCGGCTTTAGTTGTAAAAGTAGGTTTAATTGATGGTGAAAAAACAGATGAAGCTAAATTATCTGAATTATCAAAATTACCATCAAGAGAAGGATTACTTACAATGCTTGCAAGTGGACTTATCTACCCACTTAAGAGTTTATCTATATGCCTAGATTTATATAGACAAGATTTAGAAAAAAAAGAAAATTAGAAAGGAATGATATAAATGGCAAAAATTAATAAAGATGAATTTATCGCTGGTTTAAAAGAAATGACTATGCTTGAAGTTATGGAATTAGTAGACGCTATGAAGGAGGAATTTGGTGTTGATCCAAGTGCTGTAGCTGTAGCTGCTGCACCTGCAGCTAGTGAAGAAGCTGCTGGACCTTCTACAGTAACTGTTACATTAACATCTGCTGGAGCAAACAAATTACCAGTTATTAAATTAATTAAAGAAGTTACTGGTTTAGGATTAAAAGAAGCTAAAGCTATTGCTGATAATGGTGGTACTGTTAAAGAAAACATTCCAACTTCAGAAGCCGATGAATTAAAAGCAAAATTTGAAGAAGCTGGCGCAACTGTTGAAGTTAAATAATTATGAATACAAAAGAGCCTGCACTATCTTGTAATAGTGTAGGCTTTACCCATTTATTAAAAGGAGAAGAAAATGTCACATTATTTTACAAATGATTATGTTAAAAGTGAAGAAAAAAATATAAATGTAATCGTAAATAATATTAAATTAAAATTTATTGTTGATAATGGGGTATTTTCCAAAAAAGGTTTAGATTTTGGCACTAGAACTCTTTTGGAAAATATAGATTTAAATAAAATAAAAGGTGATATTCTCGATTTTGGATCCGGTTATGGACCAATTGGAATTTATTTAAAAAAAGTAACAAATGCAAATGTTGATATGATAGACATTAATGAAAGAGCCCTTAAATTAGTAGCAAAAAATGCTGCTTTGAATAATGTCAAGGTAAATATTTTTAAAAGTAATATATATGAAAATGTCAATAAAAAATATGATGCAATTGTTACAAACCCACCAATTAGAGTAGGTAAAAAGATACTATATGAGATCTTGTTTGGTGCTAAAGACCATTTAAAAGATGATGGAACACTTTGGCTTGTTATAAACAAAAATAGTGGAGCGAAATCTTTGGCTAAAGATTTAGAAAAAATTTATGATGTAACCATAATTAAAAAAAATAAAGGTTTTTATATAATATGTGCTAAAAAGCGTTGACTTTTTGAAGCAAAACCTTTATAATTATAAATTGGCGACATGTACTCAAGAGAGCACATGAAAAATCCGAAAAACTAGTTTATAGGGGTGAAAAACTTGGCATACAAAATTCAAAAAATAAACGGAAAAAGAGAGAGAAGAAATTACGGCAAAACAAAAAATGCTATTGAATTAAACAACTTATTAGAAATTCAAAAAGATTCATACGAATGGTTCATAACCGAAGGTATTAAAGAAGTTTTTGATGATATTTTTCCAGTGGAGAGTTTCACTGGTAATTTGTCATTGGAATTTGGAGAATATAGCTTTGATGAACCAAGACACACAATTAAACAATGTAAAGAACGTTATTCTACTTATGCTGCGCCACTAAAAGTAGAAGCAAGACTTTTCAATGTTGAAACTGGTGAAGTTAAAGAACAAGAAATTTATTTAGGTGACATGCCTATAATGACTGATAGTGGAGCTTTCATTATCAATGGAGCAGAACGTGTTATTGTATCGCAATTAGTTCGTTCACCATCAGTTTACTTTGGTAAAGAAATTGACAAAAAAAATGGTAAAGTTACTGTGGGAGCGCAAATTATTCCAACAAGAGGTACTTGGCTAGAATTTGAAACTGATGCTCGTGATATCATTTATGTACGTATAGACAGAACAAGAAAAGTTCCTGTAACAACTTTATTAAGAGCTATTGGATTATCTAGTGATAGCGATATCTTAGATTTATTTGGTGAAAATGATTACTTAGTAAAAACCATCGAAAAAGATACCAACAAAAATACAGATGAAGCATTAATTGATATTCATTCAAAATTAAGACCTGGTGAACCTAGTACTTTAGAAAGTGCGAAAAACCAATTAATTACTAGATTCTTTGATGCATTTAGATACGATTTAGCTAAAGTTGGACGTTATAAATTTAACAAAAAACTAAATATAACTGATAGACTTTTAGGGTGTAAATTAGCAGAAGATATTAAAGTGGATGGAGAAATTATTGCTCAAAAAGATGAAGTGGTTACTAAAGAGGTACTCGAAAAATTAAAACCAGTGTTTGCAAATGGATATGGTAAAAAAGAAGCTTTAATTAATAATGAACTTGACTCATATGGAGATGTTCAGATTGTTTCTGTATATTCTAAGGTAAATCCTGAAAAGGTTGTTAGAATAATTGGAAACGACCAAAGCATTGATATTAAACGTTTAACTGTATCCGATATCTATGCAGCATTATCTTACTATTTGAATTTGTTAGATGGAATTGGCTCATTCGATGAAATCGACCACTTATCTAATAGACGTGTAAGACAAGTTGGAGAATTACTACAAAACCAATTCAGAATTGGTATTAGCCGTATCGAAAGAATGATAAGGGACAGAATGAGTACTCAAGATATAGATGAAGTTACACCAAAAAGTTTAATTAACATTAGACCATTAACTGCTGCCATTAAAGAGTTCTTTGGATCATCTCAATTATCACAATTTATGGATCAAATTAATCCAATTGCTGAATTAACCCATAAAAGAAGATTATCTTCATTAGGACCAGGAGGACTTTCAAAAGATAGAGCCGGAATGGAAGTACGTGATGTTAATCCATCACACTATGGTAGACTTTGTCCAGTTGAATCTCCTGAAGGACCTAACATTGGTCTAATTACTTCTTTAGCAAGCTACGCTAAAGTAAATGAATATGGTTTTATTACAACACCATATCGTAAAGTTGTAAACAACAAATTAACTGATGAAATTAGATATATGACCGCCGATGAAGAATTAGAATATTATATCGCACCAGCAACAATTAAATCTGATGATGAAGGAAATATTTTAGAAGATAAAGTCCCTGTTAGATATCAAAATGATAATTTGATTATTGAAAAAGAAAAAATCGATTATGTCGATGTATCACCACAACAAATTATTTCAATTACAACCAGTGGAATTCCATTCCTTGAGCACGATGATGGTAAGAGAGCTTTGATGGGTGCCAACATGCAACGTCAAGCAATACCATTACTTGAAGCTGAAGCTCCATATGTTGGAACTGGTATTGAAGCAATTGCAGCCAGAGATTCTGGAGTAGTAATATGTGCAAAAGCTGATGGTATAGTTGACTATGTTGATGCTCGTAAAATTATTGTTAAAAATGCTAAGGGAACAGATACATATTATTTAGAAGGTTTTGAAAGAAGTAACATGGGAACATGCTATCATCAAAAACCTATTGTTAGAAAAGGTGACAAAGTTAAAGTAGGCGATGTTATTGCCGATGGACCATCTACAGATCAAGGTGAAATGGCATTAGGTAAAAACCTAACTATAGCTTTTGTTAACTATGATGGATATAACTATGAAGATGCAGTTATTTTAAATGAAAGATTAGTTAATGATGATGTATTCACATCTATTCATATAAAGGATTATGAAATTGAATGTAGAGACACTAAATTAGGACCTGAAGAGTTTACTAGGGATATTCCAAATGTTTCCGAAGAAGCTCGTAAAAACCTAGATGAAAACGGTATTATTAGAATTGGTACCGAAGTTAAAGATGATGATATATTAGTAGGTAAAGTAACCCCTAAAGGCATGGCTGAACTTACCTCAGAAGAAAAATTATTACATGCTATTTTTGGAGAGAAAACAAGAGAAGTTAGAGACACTTCTTTAAGAGTTCAACACGGTGGTGGCGGAATTGTTCACGATGTCCAAGTTCTAACTAAAGAAGACAGTGAAGATCTACCAGCTGGTGTTAGTAAAAAAGTTAGAGTATATATAGCTCAAAAACGTAAAATCGGTGTTGGAGATAAAATTTCAGGACGTCATGGAAACAAAGGTGTTGTTTCATTAGTACTTCCTGAAGAAGACATGCCATACGATAAAAATGGTCGAACTGTTGACATTTTACTTAACCCATTAGGCGTTCCATCTCGTATGAATTTAGGACAAATCTTAGAATTACATTTAGGTATGGCCGCTAAATCACTAGGAATTCATGTAGCAACTCCAGTATTTGATGGAGCAACAAGAAAAGAAATTGTTGATGCTTTAGAAGAAGCAGGCTTAGATAAAGATGGAAAAATGTGGTTATATGATGGTCGAACTGGTGAAAGGTTTGATAACAGAATCAGTGTTGGTGTCATGTATATGATTAAACTAGACCATATGGTTGATGATAAATTACACGCTAGATCTACTGGACCATATTCATTAGTTACTCAGCAACCTTTAGGTGGTAAAGCACAGTTCGGTGGTCAACGTTTCGGAGAAATGGAAGTTTGGGCATTGTATGCTTATGGTGCAGCTCATATTTTACAAGAAATGATGACCGTTAAATCTGATGATGTAACAGGACGTGTTAGAGTTTATGAAGCATTAGTTAAAGGTGAGGATTTACCAAAACCTAGTGTTCCAGAAAGCTTTAGAGTTGTTATCAAAGAATTCCAAGCTTTAGGTTTAGACATAACAGTCTTAAACAAAGATGGCAAATATGTAGAACTTAAAGAATTAGAAGAAGCTGAAAAAGATAGTTACGTTCCAGACACAGATTTGGAAAGTGAAATTTTAAAAGAAAAAGAAGCCCAAGAAAGCACAGATGGGCAACTAACTGAACTCGAAAGTGAATTAGATGAATTTGATGATAATAATGAAGATCAAGAACCAACTGATGAAGACCTTAAAAATTTGGAAGGGGAGGATAATTAATGGATGCAAATAGTTTTGAAGGAATTAGAATAGCCATTGCCTCACCAGAAAAAATTCGTTCATGGTCTTATGGTGAAGTAAAAAAAGCTGAAACCATGAATTATAGAACATTAAAACCAGAACGCGATGGATTATTTTGTGAAAAAATATTTGGACCAACCAAAGACTTCGAATGCGCTTGTGGTAAATATAAAAGATTAAGATATAAAAATATCATATGTGACCGCTGTGGTGTTGAAGTAACAAAAGCTAAAGTACGCCGTGAGCGTATGGGTCACATTGAACTAGCTACCCCAGTATCTCATATCTGGTTCTTCAAAGGTGTTCCATCAAGAATGGGGCTAGTTCTTGATATGTCACCAAGAGATCTAGAAGAAGTGCTATATTTCGTATCATACGTTGTTCTAGATCCAGGTGATACTCCACTTGAAAAAAAGCAAACTATCAGCGATAAAGAATATAGAAGTTATTATGAAAAATATGGAAACACCTTTAGAGTTGGTATGGGTGCAGAAGCTATAGAAGAATTGTTAAAAGAAGTCGATTTACAAAAAGAAGTTGACGAAATTAAGAAGGAAATTTCTGAAATCAAAGACTCTTCTAGTCAAAAACGTATACGTTTAATTAAAAGATTAGATGTATTAGATGCTTTTTTAGAATCAGGAAATAGACCAGAATGGATGATCTTAACAGCACTTCCAGTTATTCCACCAGAGCTTAGGCCAATGATTCAACTAGATGGTGGTAGATTTGCTACTTCTGATTTAAATGATTTATATAGACGTGTTATCAACCGTAATAATAGACTTAAAAAATTAATTGATTTAGGTGCCCCTTCTATTATCATTCAAAATGAAAAAAGAATGTTACAAGAAGCTGTTGATGCCTTATTCGATAATGGTCGCCGTGGTAAAAACATCACTGGTCCTGGAAATAGGCCATTAAAATCACTATCAAGTATGTTAAAAGGTAAACAAGGTCGTTTCCGTCAAAACTTACTTGGTAAACGTGTTGACTATTCAGGCCGTTCAGTTATTGTTGTTGGACCATCACTTAAAATGTATGAGTGTGGTATTCCAAAAGAAATGGCTCTAGAATTATTCAAACCACATGTTATTCATGGTTTGGTTTCAAAAGAAATTGCTAGCAATATTAAAGCTGCTAAAAGAATGATTGAAAATCAAGATGAACGTGTATGGGACATCGTTGAAGAGGTTATTAAAGAGCACCCAGTATTACTTAACCGTGCACCAACGTTACACAGACTTGGTATTCAAGCATTTGAGCCAAAATTAATTGAAGGTAAAGCTATTAGACTTCACCCATTAGTATGTCCAGCCTTCAACGCCGACTTTGATGGTGACCAAATGGCTGTTCACGTACCAATTAGTGAAGAAGCTCAAGCTGAAGCTAGATTACTTATGTTAGGTGCTAATAACATCCTATCTCCAAAAGATGGTTCACCAATTGCCACTCCAGGTCAAGATATGGTTTTAGGTAACTATTATCTAACTATGGAAAAAGCTGGCTTAGAAGGTGAAGGTAGAGTCTTTAGAAACTCAAATGATGTTGTTATGGCTTACGAAAGAAGAGAAATTACTCTTCACACTCGTATTGCTTTACCTGTTAAATCATTTAAACATAAAATATTCCCAGATAAATATATGGATAAGTATTTAGTAACTACTCCTGGTAAAATTATCTTTAATGAAGTTTTCCCAGATACATTCCAATATATAAATGATAGTAGTGTCGATAATGCGGTTAAATGCACACCTTCTAAATACTTTATTGATAAAGGTAAAAACATCAAAGAAGAAATTGAAAAGATGCCTATTGTTAAAGCCTTAAATAAAGGCGCAATCGTAAGATTAATCGCTCAAATATATAAACGTTATCATACAACTGAAACTTCAGTTATGCTTGATGCTATTAAAGATTTAGGCTTTAAATATTCAACATTATCTGGTATTAGTATTTCGATTGATGACATCCAAGAAAGTCCAGTAAAAAAAGATATCATCGAAGAAGCTAATAAGAAAATTGAAACAATCACTAAACAATTTAAACGTGGTTTAATAACTGATAAAGAAAGATATGATAATGTAATTCAAACTTGGTTTGATGCTAAAGCAAAAATCTATGATGACTTAGATCAAAGATTAAAAGCCAACCCAGAATCTTCTATCACTATGATGATTGATTCTAAAGCCCGTGGATCTATTGACCAATACGGACAAATGGCTGGTATGCGTGGTATCATGAGTAAACCAAATGGTGATTATGTTGAAATTCCAATTTTATCTTCATTATCAGAAGGTGTTACCGTATCAGAATTCTTCACATCTACCCACGGAACTCGTAAAGGTGCCGTTGATACAGCCTTAAAAACAGCCGATGCTGGTTACTTAACAAGAAGACTTGTCGATGTCGTTCAAGATGTTATTGTTAAAGAAGATGACTGTGGTACTGAACAAGGTGTTGTAGTTGAAGCTTTCTATAATACAGATGGTACTCCAATTGAATCATTAGAAGATAGAATTGTTGGTAGATATACTAATAAGAAAATCTTACATCCAGAAACAAAAGAAGTATTATTTGATAAAGATACATATATTACTGAACAAGTTGCTGAAAAGATTATTAAAGCTGGAGTTACTAAAGTTCCAATCAGAAGTGTACTAACATGTAAAACAGATCATGGTGTATGCCGTAAATGTTATGGACGTAACTTAGCTACTGGTTCAGAAGTTGAAATCGGTGAAGCTGTTGGTATCATGGCCGCTCAATCAATCGGTGAACCTGGTACTCAATTAACCATGAGAAACTTTAACACTGGTGGAGTTGCCGGTGGAGATGATATTACTCAAGGTCTTCCACGTGTTACTGAAATCTTTGAAGCTCGTAACCCTAAAGGTAAAGCTACTATCTCTGAAATCAATGGTGTAGTATCTAAGATTGAAGAAGATAATGGAACTTATAAAATATATGTTAAAAACGATGTTGAAACTCGTGAGCACACTTCTAACTACGGCGCAAAACTTGCCGTTGAAAAAGGTGAAGAAGTTAAAGCGGGCTGGAGACTTACTCATGGTGCTATTTCACCAAAAGAGTTATTAGTTGTTACTGACCCAATCACAGTTCAAGAGTACATCTTATTTGAAATTCAAAAAGTATATCGTTCACAAGGTGTAGATATTTCTGATAAACACGTTGAAATTATGGCTCGTAGAATGATTTCTAAAATTAGAATTATCGATTCAGGAGATTCATTATTCTTACCTGGAACTATGGTAAATATTAATAAATTCACTGAAGAAAATAAAGAATTAATCTTAGAAGGTAAACGACCAGCAACCGGTAAACCAGTATTACTTGGTATTACTAAAGCTTCACTTGAAACTGAAAGTTTCTTATCAGCCGCTTCTTTCCAAGAAACAACTAGAATCTTAACTGATGCTGCTGTTCATGGAAAAGTAGACCACTTAAACGGATTAAAAGAAAACGTTATTATTGGTAAATTAATACCTGCTGGTACTGGTGCTAAAAAATATCGTGAAGCCGAATATACTTTAGAAAACGAAATTTTAAATGAAGAGCCTTTAGAAGCTCTAGAACAAGAACTAATGGATTAATTAGTTCTTTTTTCTATTTTATGGTAAAATTAAAGTGGTGAACAACTATGAAGTATTTAGAAAATAGACTTTATCCATACAAAACATTTGAAAAGTACTTTTCAGATATTACTAACGCATTTATTAGATTTTATGGAGAAGAAAATAGTAATTACATTTTAGAAAAATTTAATAATATGATTTTTATATGTACTAGAACGCCTGATGGATTAAAAAGATTATTAAATGAAATTAAAATTACTTATTCTAACATACTAATTAAAAAATTTATTGATAGGTTTAATATAGAATATAAAAGCAACAATATTAAAAATATTTTTGGAGCATCAAAAACTCCATTTGAAAACGCAAGTATAATTCCTGTCGCACAATATATTAAATTTAAAAAAAGTGCAGAACTTTGTAACAATATAGAAAAGCAACTTTCAGATTTATTCTGCTTATATAACTTAAATGATATAGAAACTTACCTAGAAGATATAATTCAAGAATATAAAACATACATAAAACAATTTAAATCATTAGAAAATTATATAGAATATTGCAATAACATTAAAGAAGAGCTTCAAAAAAAATACATGGATGAACTAGTTCATAATTTTAAAAATAAATTTGATTCAGAAGAATATGAGACATATTTAAAAAGTAAAAAAGTTATAGGTAAGATGAAGATATATTTAGGAAGTAGAATTGAAATAAGTCCACTTATTTCAGCATTCAGTAAAGAAAGTAATAGATTTTTAAATGATCCAAACTCTAAAAGATGGAAGAAGGATTCAATAAAGAAAAATCGTATTAGCTTTTTTAAAAAAATGGGAATAAATTTAGGTGATAATTATAAAACATATATGAATGATCAAAGGTGTGTATCACTTATTCCGCCAATTGATTTAGTAGAAGATATAATTGATACTAAAGAAGAACTAGAAATCAAAATGTATAATGAGTATTTTATGAGTTTACCTGAATATATATCGAATAGAAATATGATTGATGAAGAAGGGCTTTTTTCAAAGAATGATGGATATAATTTAGGAACACTTTTATATTCTGATACATATGTTACCCCAAATGTTAAAATAGATTCCAACAGCATAATTTTATATCCTCTTGTAAATATTAATTTTGACTATCCAAACGAGTTTTTAGACAAATATATTATTCATGAATTAAATCATGTTTATGAACTTAATTTAGCCTGTGTTGAAGATGAAGTTAAATATAGTTGTGGTTGGGATTTAATTTGTGAAAATTCAACTGAAAAAAGAAAATATGAAAATTTTAATGAAATTATAAATGATATTATTGCAGATGAAATTACAACTTTGCTTCATAATGATGGAATTTATATGTTTTACGATAAGTTTGATGCGAAGGTTAAAGGTGGGACATGTTATGAAAATTCGAGATTTTTAGTTCAAAGGTTTTATGATGAATTTAAGGAAGATATTTTAATTAGTAGAAGATATGATATAAATTATATTTTTGAGGCTTGTGGGAAGGAAAATTTTGAAGAGCTTAATGACTTAGTTAATTTGTTTAGAGATAAATGGAATAGTTTTGGAATTATTCAGCTCTTATCGGATATTAGAAAAGGGCGTGTTAATAAAAATACTAAAGAATATTATAAGATTTTAAAAAAACGTGATTTAATAATTAATAATATGATACAATATAGAAAAGGTATGAAGAATAAGGAGTTGGTTTTATGTCAGAAAGCAAGTATGCAATAGTGACAATTGGAAATAATCATTTTGTGTTACCCATAAGTAATAGTAGTCATAATAGAGGTGATGATATTATGACAGTTACTTTAAAAGATGGTGTTCGTTTAGAGGTTGGAACTAATAATATAATGATTATTACAGGTGAATCAGAAATTATTGAATCTATATTAAAAATGGTAGATACTAATTTTTATAGTCCAGAAGTTGATAATAAAGGTAAAGTTAAAATGAAAAAAATAACGCAAGATAGACCTTTTAAATTAATTAAAGGTGGTAAAAATGAATAGAGAATATTATATTGATCAAAGTAATTTGGTGCTTTTAAAAAAAGAAAATGGGCTTTTATATCAGTATAGTTTTACAAAACATTTTTGGTATAGTTTACCTGAATTCCAAGGTATTGAAAATACTTATTTAATTACAATGATAACCGAAAAAGAAGCAAATGATTTTATTGATTATGTTAATAATTTGATAAATAAATCTCAAAATAAAAAAAAGAAAGGATATTTATTATGACTAAAGATGAAGCAATTAAAATAATTAGTAACTGTAAAAATGATGAAGAACTTGAATTATTTTTACAAAATCGAATTAATGAACTTGAAGGTGAAGCCCAAGAGAGAACTGTTGGTCAAGACTACACAACAACATTTCAAGAGTATATTTCTAGTAAAACGCACTATAAACCAGTTGGTGGAATTAAAGACCATGCATGTCCTGATTTAGTGTACGATGATTATGAACCTTATTTTGAACTCTTTAAAGAAATCTATAGACTTAGCAAAGGTGTTCAAGATTCATTTGTTTCCTTTGATCCTTTTCTATTTGATTGTATAAAACAAATCATTTCAGATTACACATTTGATGGCAATAGAAGTATTGATCAAGATAATAGAGATATGTTTTATTTTTCTGCAGCATATAGAGGAGAAAAAGCCGTTCGAATAAGCCAATTTAAGCATAAAAGCATGGCTTTATGTTCTGAAAACTCTGGAATGGCTCATAATATGTTTAAAATATTAGGAATGGATTCTGAAGTTGTTATGGGTTCAAGAAATAATAATAATCACGCTTATAATTTGTTTTTCCCAAATGGATACGGAAATATTCCAGCTATTTTAATTGATTTTTCGTTTCCTGCAAAGTGTGAAAGTAAATCATCCCATAAAGTTTATGACTTACCTTATCATAAAGTCTTAAGCGAAGAAGAATATCATAATTTAATGGAAGGTAAACCAATTTCCATTAATGCAACTAAAAGTATATCACATTTACTAAACTTTTATAAAAGTATTGGTTCAATAGAAGAAGACTGTACATTAATTGATGAAGATGTTACTTATTCTACAAATATCACTTACACAAAATCTAAAATTATATAATTTAATCAAAAAAAGTTTCAAGTTTATTCTTGGAACTTTTTCCTATGGATTAATTGCGAAAACCTTTAATTTAATGTATAATTAAATATAGTGTAGGGTGTGATAATTATGTATTTAAAATCATTAAAAGCCCATGGCTTTAAATCTTTTGCTGATAAAACTAATTTAGAGTTTGAAAATGGTATTAATGGTATCGTTGGACCTAATGGTTCTGGTAAAAGTAATGTTGTCGATGCAATTAGATGGGTACTAGGAGAACAATCAGTAAAATCATTAAGAGGAGATGGCACAATGACAGATGTCATTTTTTCTGGTAGTAAATCACGAAGTCCAATGAATGTAGCATCCATTTCATTAACCTTTGATAATAGCGACCATTATTTACCTTTAGATTATGATGAAATTGAAATAAAAAGAAGAGTTTATAAAGATGGAACAAATGAATATTTTTTAAATGGAGAACGAGTTAGACTTAAAGATTTAACTAATTTACTTTTAGATAGTGGTATCGCAAAAGAAAGTTTTAATATTATTTCACAAGGTAAAATTGAGGGTATTATTAGTAGTAAACCAACTGATAGAAGAATTATATTTGAAGAAGCATCAGGAGTATTAAAATACAAAAGAAGAAAAGAAGAAGCTATTAAAAAATTAGATAAAACTCATGATAATAAAAAAAGAATTAATGATATTATTAAAGAGTTAGAAGACAGATTAACCCCTTTGAAAGAAGCTAGAGATAAAGCACTAGAATATAATAGTGTTAAAGGAAAACTCGAAAACTTAGAAATTGCTTTAATAACTGAAGATATTACTAATATTAATTTTGAATATCAAAATAGCAAAGATAAAATTGATTCATTAAATCAAGAAGTCATAAAGTTAATGACTACAGGTAATCAAAGTGAGGCAAAAATCGAAAAATATAAAAATGATATTGCCGCATTGGATGATCAAATCAAAATAATGCAGGATAAAGTTTTAGAGTTAACTACTTTAGCTGAAAGATTAAATAGTAAAAAAACACTTATCGAAGAAAGAAAAAAGAATCAAACAGAAGATTATAAACTACATCAAAATATTTTAGAGTTAAGAGAAAAAGAATTAACAATTAAAAATAATGTTGATGCCCTAAATGGTGATATTCATCATTTGAATAATGATTTAAATAAAATCAAAGATAAGCTTAAAAATGAAGAAAATAATCAATTAAAGATTAAACAAGACAAAAACGATTTAGAAACTAGATTAACCAATTTACTTAGAGAAAATAATAATTTAGAATTTAAAATTGAAAATCTTCAAAATAGCATTGAAAACGGTGGAGCCCTACCACTTCCTGTTAGAAGTGTCTTGAATAATCCTAAATTAAGAGGTATTCATAATGCTTTAGGCAATTTGATTGAAACTGATGAAAAGTATGCCTTAGCACTTACAACTTCTTTAGGTTATAATACAAACAATATAATTGTCGATGATGAAAAGTCAGCTAAGGAAGCTATTAGTTATCTAAAAACTATTGGTAGAGCAACATTCTTTCCTTTAAATGTAATCAAACCAAAATACATTGATAATGAAACTTTAAATAAAGTTAAAGGAAATAGTGGTTATATCGATGTGGCTAGTAATTTAGTTAAATATGATAGTAAGTATTCTAATATTATTTTGAATCAACTTGGCAATATAATTGTCACTAAAGACATTGATTCAGCCACTCATATTAGTAGATTAATAAATAACCGTTATCGTGTAGTTACACTTGATGGTGAAATCATTCATGTTGGTGGATCTATGACAGGTGGTAAACAAAATAAGACTCGTAATGTTATTAATGATAAATATGAGCTTGAAAACAATTTAAAACAAAAGGATTTGTTATTATCTAAAATAAAGGAAACTGAAAATCAGATTAATGAAATTGATTATAATTTAAAAGCTACTGAAGATAAAATATATTTATTAAATAAAGATAAGATGCTTAAAGAAGAAGAAATAAATAATAAAAAAACAAATATGAATAATTTACAAGTAGAGTTTGAACAAATTACATTTGATATTAATAGCAATAATAAAATGTTAAATGGCCAGATATCTACCGAAGAAGAAGAAATTTTAAATAAATATTATGCAGCTTTAAAAACTAAGACCGAAGCTGAACAAGAACTCATTAGTTTGAATAAAGAAAAAAACGACTTAAACGAATCATTAGAAGATTTTGAAGCTTCACTAAAAAAAGAAAATAACCTATATTCATCTAAATCAAATGAATTAAAAGACCTAGAAATTAACGCAAGCAGATTAGAAGTTAAATTAGATAACCTATTAAATACTTTAACTGATACCTATAGTATGACCTATGAAAAAGCTAAAGAAAACTATAAGTTAGATATTGACTTTAATCAAGCTAAATCTGAAGTTAATAAACTAAAGAAAAAAGTTAAAGATTTAGGAATTGTCAATTTAACAGCCCCTGAAGAATATGAAGAAGTAAATGAAAGATATACATTTTTAAATAAACAAATTAATGATTTAACAGATGCAGAAAATACTTTGCTTGAAATAATTAATGAAATGGATAAAGTTATGATTAGCGAATTTTCAAATACATTTAAAACAATAAGTTCTAACTTTAGTGAGACATTCAGAGAATTATTTAAAGGCGGTCATGCTGAACTTAAATTAACTGAGCCAAACAACATTTTAGAAACCGGTGTTGAGATAGTCGCAAGTCCTCCTGGCAAAAAATTAAGTAGTATTACATTGCTTTCTGGTGGTGAAAAAACCTTAACAGCAATTAGTTTGCTTTTCGCAATAATTAAATCAAAGCCATCGCCATTTTGCGTGTTAGATGAGGTTGAAGCGGCTTTAGATGAAGCCAATGTTGATACTTTTGGACAGTATGTTCAAAAATTAAAAAATAAATCACAATTTATAATTATAACCCATAAGAAAAAAACAATGGAATATGCAGATATTTTGTACGGTATAACTATGCAGGAATCTGGTGTAAGTAAATTAGTTAGTGTTAAATTAGAAGATATTGAATAAGTATCTTCTTTTTCTTTGAAAAATAAATGTTTTCCTGTATAATGTAATAGGTGATGAATTATGTTAAAAGTTCAAAATTTATCTGTTAGATATGGTAAAAGAGTATTGTTTGAAAATGTTAATTTAGAATTTAATGAAGGTAATTGTTATGGTGTAATAGGAGCTAACGGTGCAGGGAAAAGTACTTTACTTAAAATATTAACTGGACAATTAGAAAGTACAACAGGTGAAGTTATTAAAGATAAAAATGAAAGATTATCATACTTAAAACAAAATCATAACTTATATAACGATTATACAGTATTAGACACAGTCATTATGGGAAATGATAGATTATATAAAGTAATGAAAGAAAAAGATGCCTTATATATGAAAGAAAATTTTACTAATGAAGATGGTATTAAAGTTGGCGAACTAGAAGCTGAATTTGAAGCTTTAAATGGTTGGGAAGCTGAAAGCGATGCTTCTATATTACTTGCAGGTTTAGGTATTCAAAATGAACTTTTTGATCAAAAAATGGAAAGTCTAAAAGATAAAGACAAAGTAAAAGTTTTACTTGCACAAGCTTTATTTGGAGAACCCGATATACTACTTTTAGATGAACCTACTAATGGTTTAGATATACAAAGTAAAATATGGCTTGAAAACTTCTTAAGTGATTATAAGGGTACAATTATTTTAGTATCACACGATAGACATTTTTTAAATACAGTATGCACTCATATGGTTGATATTGATAGAGAAAGAATCCAAATAACCATAGGTAATTATGATTTTTGGTATCAATCAAATGAATTAATGCAAAAACAAATAAAACAAGCAAATAAAAAGAAAGAAGAAAAAATAAAAGAATTACAATCATTCATAGCAAGATTTTCAGCTAATGCTTCTAAATCAAAACAAGCAACATCAAGAAAGAAATTACTCGAAAAAATAACTTTAGATGAGTTAAAGCCATCATCAAGAAAATATCCTTATATTAATTTTGATTATGAAAGAAGACTTGGAAAAGAAATAATTACTTTAAGTAAGATAAATGTTAATATTGATGGTAAAGATATTTTAAAAAACTTTACACTTAATATTAAAAAAGATGATAAAATTGCTTTAATTGGTGAAAATGAATTAGCTAAAACAACATTACTTCAAATATTAGCCGGAGAAAGAAAGCCAGATAGTGGAGAGATTAAAGTTGGAACTACAGTTATAACTTCTTATTTTCCTAAAAATCATGATAAATATTTTGAATCAAACGAAGATTTAGTTGAATGGTTAAGAAAATTTTCTGAAAATAAAGAAGATGCATTTGTCAGAGGCTTTTTAGGTAGAATGTTATTTTCTTCCGAAGAAGCATTGAAAAAAGTAAATGTATTATCTGGAGGAGAAAAGGTTAGATGTATGTTTGCTAAAATGATGTTAAATAAGGGAAATGTTTTATTACTAGATGAACCAACTAACCATTTAGATATAGAATCTATCACAGCTTTAAACAATGGATTAAATAAATTTGATGGCCCAATTGTATTTGCAACATTTGATACTGAATTAATATCTACTTTGGCTAACAGACTAATTTTAATTAAAGAAGATGGAACATATATTGATAAACAAATGACTTATGATGAATATATAGAAAAATATGAAAAACATTAGACTTTTTAATCTAATGTTTTTAAGTATCTTTACGATTTATATCTTTACTTTCAAATTTATCAGTTCCATCAATGCTTTCAAAATATATTTTGTAACCACATTCATTAGCAATCTTTTCAATAACATCAAAAGTAGGTTGAATAGTTTCCGTTTCGTATTGTGAAATTGTGTTTCTAGCAACGCCTACGATATCACTAATTTGCTGTTGCTTAATGTTATTCCTTTTTCTCATATATTTCAATACTTTTCCTATCATATTATCACCATTCAAATTATCTCAAAATGAGACAATTGTTTCTTGACATGTCTGTAATAAAGACATATAATAAGAATAAGTAAAAGTAGGTGAGTATATGCATAGAAGTAAGAAAAAAAGAAACATAATAATATTTAGTTTAGTAGGAGTATTACTTTGTATGGTAGTAGGATATGCTGCTTTTCAAACACAGCTTAAAGTATCAGGAACATCAAAAGTAACTTCTAACTGGGATATAGAAATAACCAATGTCACATCAGGTACTCCAACCGGATCAGCTGAAAATGCTGTAGCCCCTTCTTGGGATAAACTATGGGCAAGTATGGAAGCCGATCTATATGAAAAAGGAGATTCTATGGAATATGATGTCACCATAGAAAATAAAGGAACTTTGGATGCTAAATTAAATGATATTATAACTAATTTAGATAATAGTAATAATGAAGCCGTAATTATTACTTTTTCAGGTTATACCAAAGGAGAAGTATTAAAAGCAAAAAACTCTAAAATAATCCATGTAAAAATAGAATATAATCCAGAATATGAAGGCGGAGAAACATCAAGTGAAGTAGAAATAAACTTTGATTATGGACAAAATAATAATGAAGAAAATAATCCAGATAATCAGTATTTATTAACATATGATTATAGTACTAATGGAGGAACATCAGTAGAACTAACAGAAGAATTAATAGCAAGTGGAAATAATGTAGACTTATCAAATACAGCCACTAAAGAAGGATGGAACTTTGTTGGATGGAATACCGATAAAGATGCACAAATAGGATTAGAAAACTATCAAATGCCGGCAAGTAATACAACTTTATATGCAATATACTCTAAAACATTAAAAGTAACCTATGAAAAAGGAGATAGTGTAGAAAGTATAGGTAAAAATGAAGATTCATGTAATATATATAATAATGGAACCTCATGTGAAATAACCTTACCAGAAATAACAGTAACCGATGATTCAGCAACAGTCGGATGGTATGAAGGAAATAATAAAGTAGGAGAACCAAATGATAAATATACTATAACAAATGATATAACATTAAGAGCAGAAGCACAGTTTGAACCAATCATACAAAG
>CALVRN010000021.1 GCA_944358675.1 uncultured Bacilli bacterium
GGATTTTGGACAATGGATTTAAATATTGGATCATACATTGAACTCATAAGAGTATCTGGATTTTTTAAATTAATTTTATTTAATGTCTTTGGCATATATGCCTCCTTTCTATATGAGGTTACCCTCTATAAAAAACATACGACATTTTTATTTATTTTCCTTTTTTATTATAATTTTTTTATACTTTACACTTTGTCAAAATATAGGAATCTTTGAAGAATGTTACTATTGAGAAATTAGAAAAAGATGATTTTCTTTAATGAATAATCATCTTTTTAGAATAATGTTAATTGACTTGATTCATCCATACCATCTAATATACCCATGGAACGAAGTTTTTCAATCAATGTTGATGAAAGTTTAGCTCTTTTTTGTAAATCTTCAATACTAATAAACTCACCTTTTTCTCTTTCTTCTACAATGTTTTTGGCAACAACTTCGCCTAGTCCATCAATGGCTCTAAATGGCGGAATTAAATTTCCATCATCGTCAATTACAAAGTCGTGATAATGACTTTTATATAGATCAACTGGTTTAAATTTAATATTACGGGCAAGTGCTTCCAGTGCTACTTTTAAGCACTCTAGAACTGATGATTCTTTATTAGTTGCATCATATCCTTTTTCATTTATTTCAATAATTCTTTGTTTTACAGCTTCATAGCCTTTTATCATAGCATCAACATCAAAGTCATCATATTCGGCAGAAAACTGTGCGGCATAATAAACTGCTGGCTTATGAACTTTATAATAAGCTAATCTAAAGGCATTAATTACATAAGCAACGGCATGGGCTTTTGGGAACATGTATTTAATTTTTCTACATGATTCTATAAACCATGGTTCAATATCTGCTTTCTTTAATATTTCTACATATTCAGCCCATTGTTCTGGTTCTTTTGAAGCTTTACCTTTTCTGACAAATTCCATTATTTTGAATGCTTTAATTGGCTCTACTCCATGGTACATAAGATATACCATAATATCATCACGACATCCAATAACTTCACTGAATGGAACAACTCCTTGATCGATTAAATCTTTGGCATTACCATTCCATACATCTGTACCATGTGATAAACCTGATATTTTAACTAGTTCAGCAAAAGTTTTAGGTTTAGTTTCTTTAACCATCTGTAAGGTAAATGGAGTTCCAAATTCTGGGATACCTAGAGTTCCTGTGTCATTCATAATTTGTTCTTTAGTAACTCCTAAAGGTTTTGGTGATAGGAATATACCCATAGTTTCTTTATCATCTAATGGTACTTTAGTTACATCATCACCGGTTATATTTTGAATTAATCTTAATTTTGTTGGCCCTGAATGTCCTAAAATATCTAGTTTTAAAACATCTTGGTCAATGGCATGGTAATCAAAGTGGGTTGTTCTCCAAGCAGAGGTTACATCATCGGCTGGATATTGAAATGGGGTAAAATCAAAGACATCCATATATCCTGGAATAACAACTATTCCTCCCGGGTGCTGACCGGTGGTTCTTTTAACACCGGTACAGCCTTTAGCTAATCTTTCAACTTCGGCTGTCCGCATAGAAATTCCTTTATCTTCACAGTAACCTTTAACATAACCAAAAGCTGTTTTATCGGCAACCGTACCAATTGTTCCAGCTCTATATACATTGTCAACACCAAATAATACTTTAGTATATTCGTGAGCGGATGCTTGGTTTAAATCTGAGAAGTTTAAATCAATATCTGGTACTTTGTCAGCATGGAAACCTAAGAAGGTTGCGAATGGCATGTCTTGACCTTCTTTATTTAATTTTGTTCCACATTTTGGACAGTTCATGTCCGGTAAATCATATCCACTACCATAATCTTCTCCTAATGGTTTTCCATCTAATTCAAATATTGAATGTTTACAGTTTGGGCATACATAGTGAGGTGGCAAAGCATTAACTTCAGTTATTCCCATCATAGTTGCGACTAGTGATGATCCAACTGACCCCCTACTTCCTACCAAATATCCATCATCATTTGATTTTTTTACTAATTTTTGAGCAATTAAATAAATAACATCAAAGTTAGCTCCTATAACACCGGTCATTTTTTGTTTAACTTCTTCATCGGTTATATTTGGGTTTTCTTCTTTGAATAAATTTATTACACCTTCTTTATAACTTCTCATTACTTCATTTAATCTTTTATGAATTTTTACTTGATATTCTTCTTCTGATAAATTATCTTTTGGAGTTAGTTTTTTAATTGTATTAAATGGTTCATCACCATATAATTCAGAAGCAAGTCTTTCTTCTATATTATAAGGTAAAGGTTTACCATAAATACTTTCGGCTTTGTCATAAACCATATCTGTTGTTGTTTCTGTACAATTTGGTATTTTAGGTGCGAAAGGAATGCCACCAGTATCAATAATGACTTCAATTATCTCTATCATATCAGCTATTTTATTTGGATTATCAATAACTATTTCTTCAGCTAACTCTTTTGGTAAGAATGAGAAGTCTTCTAGCATTTCTTCGGTTGTACGTAGGTGCTGGGAAGGAATTTGTTTGATATCTTTTTTGGCTAGAGGATGTCTTCCACCACCTGGAACTTTTTGATTAACAATAATTTCTCTATATATCGTGTCTTCCGGCTCTATTTGATGAACATCTCCAGTTGCAACAATTAATTTACCTGATTCTTTAGTAACTCTAATGATTTTTTTGATATGTTCTAAAAGTTCGGCTTTATTTGCGAAATCACCCATTTGAAGCAAGTGGTCATAAACAGCTGGGGGCTGAACTTCAACATAGTCATAGAAATTAATTAAATTAGAAAGTTCTTCATCATTTTTACTTCTAGCTAATCTAAATATTTCACTTTCATAGCAGCCACTACCGATTAGTAATCCTTCTCTATGTTTTTCTATTTCACTTCTTAATATTCTAGGGGTTTTATATAAGTATTTTGTGTTGGCCAAAGATATTATTTTGAATAGGTTTTTTAAACCTGTTTTATTTTTAGCTAAAATATTTACATGGTAACTAGTACCATATTTATGAATTTCATCTTTCGATACTAATTTGTCTAAATCTTTAATTGTTTCAAAGTTTCTAGATACTAGTTTTTTTAACATTTTGTGGAAGACTAAGGCGGTTCCTTCAGCATCGTAATCTCCTCTATGGTGAGCAGATTCATCCCACGGAACATCATATCTTTTAACTAATGCGGATAAACTATGTCTAGCATATCCAGTATCTAAGGCTCTAGATAGTTCTAAGGTATCAATTACTGTATTTGTAAATTCACCTAAATTATATTTACTATGAGCCATAACTATAAATGAAACATCGAATTTAGCATTATGGGCAACCATAGGTAAATCTCCTACCCATTCTTTAAATCTTTTGACAGCATTTTCTTCGTTATCTTTACCTTCTAACATTTCATCAGTGATGTTAGTAAGTTCGGTGATTTTTGCGGGTAGTTTTCTGCCTGGGTTAATTAATTCATCAAATCTATCAGTTATTTCACCATTATCTATTTTAACGGCACCTATTTCGATTATTGAGTCAGCACCACCGGCATTAAATCCAGTTGTTTCTAAGTCAAATACAACATATGGTGTTTCTAATAGTTTTTTTTCTGTTGGTCTTAAAACTATATCTACGGTATCATCAATTAGAGTTAATTCGGTTCCATATAAGGCTTTAAATTTATCTTTTTCTTCTTTTCCTTTATTGTATTTGGTTACTAGATTAAAAACATGAGGGAATGCTTGACAGCCATTATGGTCGGTAATAGCAATGGCTTTATGACCCCAGTTCATGGCAGTTTGGACGAGTTTTACTTCATCGGCTACTCCATCCATTTGACTCATTTTAGTGTGGGCATGGAGTTCTACTCTTTTTCTTTCAGCTTCATCTTTTCTTACTTTATCTTCTTTCATAGATACGTTTATGTCTCTAGCATTTAAAACTATTTCACCAGAGTATTTATCGTTTTTAGTGTAACCTCTGATGATATAGTATTTACCTTCTTTTAAGGCTTTTTTGTATTTATTAAATTCATCATCTTCCCTGCAGAATATTTTACAGTACATACTATCGGTACCATCAGTTATTTTTAAAGTAATTATTTTAAAGTTACTTTTAGATGATTCAAAAATATCTATACCAAATACTTTGGCATCGACAGTAACATTATCCATTTCAAAGGTTATAAGATTGATAGGTGTTGCTTCATCGGTTATTTCTCTTCCCATGATAAATGGGCTTTCTTTTTTAGGAGCTACTTTTGGTATAACTTTGGTTTTTTCCTTTTCAATTTCTTCTCTTAATGCTTCTGCTTTTTCTTCGTTTATTTTTGTAATTACTTTTATTTTAAATCCAGCATTATTTAAATCTTTTTCTAAAGGTTTTTTAATGCTATTAAATTTCATTTCTTCAGCTTTATTAGTAAGTTCTATTAGTAAATTATCATCATCTAATTTTAAAGGTATGTTTACAAACATTTTTAAAAGTGGAGCTTCTTTACTATAGTTTTCTAAAAAATGTATATAATAATCAGTTAATAAATCTATATCAAAATTTATTGTACTTATTTGTGATTTAATAGATTTAACATTAAACCTTTGTTTTAATTTTTGATTAAATTCTTCATATAGATTGAGTGGTAAAGGAGTGTTTAAAGATAGACAAAAAACATATTTATCTTTAGCTTTATTACATACGATTTTATTTAATTTGCCATTTTTAAAACTGTTTCTTTTACTTTCATCTATCTTAATTTGGTTTAATAGTAACTGTAATTTATCATCCATTTTTAATCACCTTTTCTATTATAACACAAGGGTTTAAGTTTTTTCATTAAAACCGTATAAAAGTTTGCTTTACATTTTCTTTATACGTAATTTGTACGTTTATGCGGTGGCTATTTTGCTTTTTTTAAGGTAATTTTTTTGAAAGATGTGGTAAGTAATATGAAAGATAATTTATGAGTAAATTTTTTAATGTGTAAAATGAAAGTAAAGAAAAAAGACCTATTTTAGGACTTTTTGTCTAGCTTTTGATAGTTCTTTATAATTTAGATTAAAATAAATTATGCGGTGAGGTATAGATATTTCTTTGATTAACACATATACCTTTTCACCTAGTTTTAATTTTTCATTATGACCTACTGCTTTAGCATGAGCAACATCTTGTGGGGTTACATGACCAATGACATTATTATCAAGTTTTATTTTTGTGTCATATGGTGTCATTTCAATAATTTTTCCTTTATATACTCTAGTGGTATCTTCTTCATACATTCTCTGCATGTACTGAGCCATTTTTAAATCTAAAACTTCTTTTTCAGCTTGGTCGGCTTCTCTTTCCATTTCAGAATCATGATTACATATATCTGGAAGCAGACTATAATATCTATTTATTTTAGATAAACCATATTTTTCAAATGGATCAGTTAATCTATGAACCATTAAATCGGGATGTCTTCTAATTGGTGATGTGAAATGGGTATAATATTTTAAACCTAGTCCATAGTGTCCATCACAAGAACTTGAGTATTTGGCTTTACTCATACTTTTTAAAATCATTAGTGAAATTATTTGATAATTTTCACTATCTTTAAAATGATCTAGGAAGAAGTTTAAATCACTTGAGTTATAATGACCATTTTTTATTTTGTTTATTAGTCTATCTACTTCTTCTTTGGAACATAGTTTTTCTTTTTTTAGAGTTTTTAAGGCTTCAATTAGGTGATCATCGTTAGGATTACCATGAACTCTATAAACTTCTGGTGTTTCTAACCATCTATAATATTCGGCTACACAACTATTAGCAGCAACCATAAAGTTTTCAATTAATCTTTCACCTTGTCTTTGAACTTGAGGTTTAAAGCTTAAGGCTTCGCCTGTTGGTGATGTGATAACTTTTATTTCACTGGATGCGAAATCTACTTTACCACTATTTTTATTTATATTATTCATTTTTTGTGATAGTTCATTCATTATTTTTAGATCCCAAACAAATTGTTCATATCCTTTTGGAATAATCCCTTTTTCTAATATTTGATTGACATCATCATAGTTCATTTTCTTTTTGGAATTTATAACACTATCATAAATTCTATAATCTAATATTTCTCCATTTGGACTTATTAACATATCGACGGTTTTGGTTAATCGGTCTTCTCCTTCATTTAAGGAACAAATTCCATTTGATATTTGATGAGGAAACATTGGGATTACAGAGTCAGCTAAGTAAGCAGATGTGCCTCTTTTAGCGGCTTCAATGTCTAAAGGTGTTCCTTCTTTAATATAATAGCTAACATCAGCAATATGAACACTTAATAAATAATAACCATATATGTTTTTCTTAATACTTATGGCATCATCCATGTCTTTGGTGTCTTTACCATCGATGGTGAAAATACATTTATTTCTTAAGTCTTTTCTTTCTTCCATATCTTCTTCAGTTACATGGTCTTTAATGGTTTTTAATTGTTCTAAAGCATCTTCTGGGAAATCTTTGAAGAAACCGTGCTGGGCAGCGATGGTTGATATTTCAATATCAGGGTCATCTTTATGACCAATAATTCTATCGATATGCCCTTCAAAAATAGCTTTATTTTCAATAGTTGCTATTCTTTCTTTTCCAATATTTATTAGTACTCTATGACCTGTAACAATTTGTTTTAATTCATCTTTTGGACATATTACAGTAACATTTCCATGAATGGTGTATGGAATAAATTCACCGTCGCCTGCATATTCAAAGACCGTTTTGCCTTTGGCTCTTTTGATTATTTTTTCGACCGATGCATCAGCATAATTAGTTTTACCATGGTGGATGTCTTTTAGGACAACTATATCACCTTCTAAGGCCCCATTTAGGTGCTCTTCATTAATTAGATATTTTATTTTATGAGCATTATATTCTATAAAGACAAAACCATTACCTAAATTATCGATGTGAATTTTTCCTTGGACTTTACCTAATTGTTTTGAGTCGAATCTTTTATAATATCCTTCATCATCTAAATAAATTTTTCCTTCTTCTTCTAGTTCATTTATAGCATTAATAAAAGAAGCTCTCATAGATTCTCCTTTTATGTGCATGATTTTACGGAGTTCATCTAATGTGAGCTTCTTTAAGTCTATATTTTTAATTATTTCTTTTTTGATATCTTCAAATTGCATTTCTTTATCCATTATTTTTCCCACCCTACATTTTCATTATAACGGGTTTTCTAATAATTAACAATAGTTTATGTATAATTTCTAAAAATTGTTAGAAATAAAGATATATCGATCTTTACCAGTTAAGTCTTTTTCGGTTTTGACTATAGAATTTGGTAAGTATGTTTTAGCTATTTCGGTAATAACTTTGCTTTGAGTCATTCCGATTTCAAAGGCTATAAGAAAATTTTCTTTTAGATATGGTTTTATGTTTTTTAGTATTTCTTCATAAAAATATAGACCATTATTATCCGCATATAAAGCTAGATGAGGTTCGTTTTTTTCGACTAGTGGATCGATAGTTTCATCTTTAGCAATATATGGTGGATTACTGATTATTATGTCAAATTTACCTTTAATGTTTTTTAAAATATCGCTTTTTTTAAAAGTTATTTTTACATTATTTCTTTTAGCATTTTCTTCAGCTATTTTTAATGCTTCTTTTGAAATGTCGGTGGCTAAAACATTACTATTTAAGTGTTTAGCTAAAGTAATCGCAATTGCACCACTACCAGTTCCAATGTCTAAAATATCTAATGGTTCTTTTAGATTTTTCGCATAATTTATGGTTTTTTCCACTAATGTTTCAGTTTCAAATCTTGGAATTAAAACATTTTCGTTTACTAGTAGATTAACATCATAAAAGTCGACATTGCCTACAATATATTGAACAGGTTTTCCTTCTTTTAGTTTGTTTAAACCCTCTTCTAATTTATCTTTGGGAAGATATTTTTTTAAATAATCTTCTAACATTTAAGCCTCTTTTAATTTTCTATTTTGGTCTTCAGTGATTAGAGCTTCGATTATATCATCTAGGTTTCCTTCCATAACTCTATCTAAGTTTTTAGTTGTATAACCTATTCTATGGTCGGTTACTCTATTTTGTGGATAATTATAAGTTCTTATTTTTTCTGATCTATCACCAGTACCAATTTTACTACGTCTTTCTGAACCTAATTTTTCTTCTTGCTCTCTTAGTTTTGCTTCATAAAGTCTTGTTCTAAGCATCTGCATGGCTTTTTCTTTATTTTGAATTTGACTTCTTTCGTTTTGACAAGTTACAACTGTGTTTGTGGGTAAATGAGTAATTCTTACAGCACTATCAGTTGTGTTTACACACTGTCCACCGGCACCAGTACTTCTATAAACATCAATTCTTAAGTCGCTTGGATTAATTTCAACATCGACTTCTTCAGCTTCTGGCATAACTAAGACTGTTGCGGTTGATGTGTGTACTCTACCTTGTGTTTCGGTTACTGGGACTCTTTGAACTCTATGAGCGCCTGATTCATATTTTAATTTTGAATATACGTTATCACCTTTAACCAAAAATTCAACTAAAGGATATCCACCAGCATCTGAATGTTCTTCAGATAATACTTCAATTTTCCAACCTTGTTTTTCGGCATATTTAGTATACATTCTATATAAATCACCAGCGAAGATATTAGCTTCATCACCACCAGCAGCGCCTCTTATTTCAACGATAACATTTTTACCATCATTTGGGTCTTTTGGCAATAAGATGATTTCTATATTACTTTCTAATTCTTCTTTTTCATTGTTTAATCTAGAAATTTCTTCTTTAGCAAACTCACCTAGTTCAGGATCTTTAGTCATCTCTTTAGCTTCTTCTAAATCCGATTCGATCTTTTTATATTTTTGATAAGCATCATAAGCATCTTTTAAAGAAGCTTGCTCTTTTGAAAGTTCTAGAGTTTTTTTGATATCACTTAAAACTTCTGGTTTACTGAGTTCACTAGATAGTTCATTATATTTTTCTTCAATTGCAGTTAATCTTTCTATCATTTTTATCACCCTTTTCGCAATAAGATTATACTATATTTTATGGCTTTAAGCAAATGTGTATATCAGTTTTTAATTTTTAACAAAATGTAACAAAAGCATTGCTTTTTTATTAACATCTTGTTATAATTGTATATAAGGAATGTTCAATAGTTGGGCGCGACCTCTACTCTTTTACAAGAATGGGGGTGGTGGTTATGACTAAAAGAGATAATTATTTCTTTTTCATAATTCTACTTCTATTTACTTTAGTATTCACTTTACTATCTAAATAGAAACCGACGCCTAACTCATCAGCAGTGAATTAGGCGTCCAAAAGTATTTTTTGGTCACGTCCAACATCCATGTATTGAACGTTCCTTTTTTATATTATGAGATTTCTCTCATCTATATACATTTTATCACAAATTTAACTTTAAGACAATGATTTGCCTTTTGATTATAAATCAATTCTTTTTAAATCATCAGTTGTCCAGGTCTCACCTGTTTTTTTATTAGTAAATGTTATTTTGTAATTACAACAGCGAGCAATTTCTTCTATCAAATCAAAGTTAATTGCAGTTTTCTCTCTTTCATAATCTGATAATGTGGTTCTTCCAATGTTGACATGTTTACTTATATATTCTTGATTAAAATTATTGTCTTTACGCATTTTCTTTAAGGCTTTACCTATCATAACTATCACCAGTTACATTGTCGCAATATTCCACATTTTTGTCTTGACTTGTGGAGAAACTCGACATATAATTTTAATATAGGTGGTGCTATTATGCGAAGAACCAGAAAACACAGAAGGGGCAAACAGAAAAAGTTCTTAATTATTGGAAGTTTATCTTTACTTTTATTTTTATGTGTGGGATATGCAGCTTTTAGTACTAATTTAAGTTTAAAGGCCAAAGGAAACATAAAATTAAAAACTCTTGATGATTATATACAGGATAATTTATTTTATTTTATTGATGGAATAAACAACACAAAGAATGGTCATGATACAAATGCGATGAATTGGGAAAATTTGATTGATAATGGTTATACTTCAAACATTGTGGGCTTTGATGTTCCAGGTTGGACGCAAGATAATGGCCTTTTGTTTGATGGAGTTGATGACTATATTGATACTGGTTTTTTACAAGAAGCTATGGGCAATGAAATTACTTTTGAGTTTGTCAGCATTCCTACAAATACAGATAATTACCGAGGCTACTTTGGTTATCATACTTCAAACAAATTAAACAATGGCGTTGCTGTTCAATTTGGGAATGGAGGATTACAATTTTCTTATTATGGAGATGGTACTTATTGTGGTGAC
This sequence comes from uncultured Bacilli bacterium, assembly GCA_944358675.1. Taxonomy (GTDB): domain Bacteria; phylum Bacillota_I; class Bacilli_A; order RF39; family UBA660; genus Coprosoma. Next base: position 10,315 of record CALVRN010000021.1, read on the forward strand.
ATAAATTTATCAAAAGAAGAAGTGGAAAAATATTTATTAAATAAAAAATCCGATATAGCTATTGTGATGAGTGCAAAAAATTACGTTACTATATATATAAATGGCGAAAAAATACATCATAATACTTGTACAAACAATTTTGTTCCAGATGAATTTTATAATTTTTATATAGGTAAATCTTGGCACGCAGATGATCGATATTTTCAAGGAACAATGTATAATTTTATGATCTATAAAAAAGTTTTAAATGATGATGAAATAAAACATAATCATGCTATAAATAAAATTAGATATGATTTTTAAATTAATTAAAGGTGATATATTGAATTGGAAAGATTTTTTAATACTTTCTTTATTAATTATCACCTTTTTTATTATTATAAATTTCTAAATAAAAAATGAACTTAATCAAGTTCATCTTCATCTAAAATGGTTAAATCATCATCGTCAACATCATCAACGTCGTCTAAATCAGCATCATCTAATGGTGAATCATCATCCATGTCATGCATGTCTTCTGGGGCCATATCATCTAACTCATCATCTAATTCTTCTTCAGTTTCGGCTAAATCCTCTTCATCTTCTGTTTCATCTTCAAGAGACACTTTTACTGAATGATGATCTCTTAAATCCCAAGTGGCATCATCTAATAAAATGAATGTCTTATCTGTTGTTAAGGTTGTATAGAAATCCCCTATTTTACTTGCATATTCATCATCTGATAAATCTAATAATTTGCATATTTTTTTAAATAGTTCTGGAGTATTTAGACTCTTTTTTTCTTCTTTTAAAATCATAGCGGCTAAGTCTGTATATGAGTACAGCTCTAATTCTTCTTTAGACATTTTTGATAGTTTCATAATTATACCTCCTAAATCATTTTTAGAATTAATCTTAGAACATTGTATCATATTCTATCTATGTGTCAAGGGTAAATTTTAAATTATATGTAAATATGTCAATGTCACTTCCATTTGCCCTTAATTTATATGTTATTTTAAGTTCATTATTTTTTTGAATTAAATTTATGGTTTCTATTTCTACATCAAATGTTCCATAGTTATTTATGTATGTTCCTTTGGATTTTATACCTTTTTTGAATTTTAAATTTAATTTATATTCACCATTTCTTTCAATGGTTATTATATTATCCATGATTACTTTAGTTTGAATTTTTTCATCTAGATAGATAATTTGGTTATCTTTTTTTATGCCTTTACCTTTAAAGATATGATTTCCTTCACTATTTTTTAAGGTAGCTTCTATTTTTATTTTACTCATGTTTTATTACCTCGCACAAAGATTATAACATATATATGATTTTTTTACTTATATTTTTGAAAAAATTTCCAATAATAATTTTAGAGAGCGAAGTGATATGATGAAAAAAAAGAAATCAAAAAAGTGGTTATTTATTATAATTGGAATTATTTTCTTTTTTGTTATTATTTACTTCGGTATATATTTATATGCGCGTATGCAGCCAAAATTACCTATAACAGGGGCGAATGGTTATCACTTATATGATATTAATGGTGATACTTATACAGCAAGTTCTGAAGAAAGTGTTAGTTTAAAGGATATTTCAAAGCATTTAATTAATGCGACTATTTCTATAGAAGATAAAAATTTTTATAAGCATCAAGGGTTTGATTTTTTAAGAATTTTAAAGGCAATGTTTGTCAATATAAAGTCTGGAGAAACTTTACAGGGGGCTTCGACTATTACCCAACAATATGCGAGAAATTTATTTTTAGATTTTGATAAGACATGGGATAGAAAAATTAAGGAAGCATGGATTACGATTAGGTTAGAGACTCATTATAGTAAAGATGATATACTTGAAGGATATTTAAATACGATTAATTATGGTGGAATATTTGGAATTGAAAATGCTTCTAAGTATTATTTTAATAAAAGTGCGAAGGATTTAACTTTAGCTGAAGCTAGCATGCTGGCAGGGATACCAAAAAATCCTAGCAGGTATTCTCCTTTAATTGATGAGGAAAGTGCGAAGTCTAGGCAAAAGATTATTTTAAATTCAATGGTAAAAAATGGATATATTACAGAATCTCAAGCTGATAGTGCTTATAATACAAAGTTAAATTATGAACGAAGTGAAGATAGTGACAATTTAAAAATGATAATGTATTACCAAGATGCGGTTATGGATGAGTTAAAGTCTATTAAGACTATTCCATCTTCATTTTTGGAAACTGGTGGACTTAAAATTTATACTAATTTAGATATGAAAGCCCAAAAAGCTTTGGAGGATAGTGCGAATAAGAATATTACTAATGCGGATATTCAAATGGCTGGTATTGTTATGGATCCACAAACTGGTAAGGTTTTGGCTTTATCTGGTGGAAGAGATTATAACAAAAGTCAATATAATCGCGCAACAATGGCTAAAAGGCAGGTTGGATCAACTATTAAACCATTTTTGTATTATTCCGCTTTAGAAAATGGATTTACTCCTTCGACAACTTTTACTAGTGAAAAAACAACATTTAGCTTTTCGGGCAATAAAACTTATACACCTAAAAATTACAACGATGAATATGCGAATGGTCCAATTAGTTTGGCGGCCGCTATTAGTTATTCTGATAATATTTATGCGGTTAAAACACACTTATTTTTAGGAGATGATGCTCTTCCTGACATTTTAAATAGAGTTGGGATTGATGAAAAGTTAAATAATCTTCCTTCTTTAGCGCTTGGAGCTGTAGAGATAAATATGATGGATATGATGGGTGCTTACAGTGCTTTAGCTAATGAGGGATATAAGGTTGAGCCTTATTTTATAAGTAAGGTTACAGATATGGATGGTAATGTTTTATATGAGTATAAACCTAATCCCGAAAATGTTTTGAATAAAAATACAGTATATATTTTAAATGAGCTTTTAACGACAACTTATGCGGCTGAATTTAAAGATTATAATGTACCAACTTGTTTAAGTATTGCCCCTAAAATGACACATAAATATGCGATTAAATCAGGAACTACTAATACAGATAATTTGATATTTGGTTACAATAAAGATTTAGTTGTTGGTATGTGGACTGGATATGATGATAATAAGGATGTTTCAAGCAAGGATAGTTCTAATTTAAAAAATGCTTGGGTGGATATAATGGAAAGTTATTTAGAAGGTAAAACTGATGAGGAGACTTGGTATGAGACACCTAGTAATGTAGTTGGTGTGGCAATAGATCCTATAAGTGGTAAAGCTGCGACTGATAGTTCTAAAGCAAAGGTTTTATATTACATTAAAGGAACAGAACCAACAGAAAATAAAAGTTCGTTAGATGAGGCTATACCAACTGTTAAAGTAGAAGAATAAGACCGCAAATTATGCGGTCTTATTTACTTAATACTAATTTTTTTACTTCTTCACTATTAACTTCTTCGGTTAAAGTTAAACCTTTTAAGGTTTTATAAAATCCACACAAGGTATTTGTCTCGAGGTTTGAACGTTGCCTTAAAAATTCGGCAAAATTATCATAGTCTTGATTATTTAAAAAATTATAATATTCATCTGTATCTTCTTTGGTGATAATAGCTGGAGGAATACATGCTTTCCACATATTAGAAGCCATAATTAATTTACCACTACGTTTATTACCATCTTCTAGAGGATGAATTCGCATGTACTTAATATTAAACATAGCTTCTCTTAAAAATGGATCCAATTCATTCCACATATTATAGTACTGATAAAAAAGCATATTAAGTTCATTAGGTATTTTACTTGGATTTATAGGAATAAATGTAGCTTTATTACCAGCTGTTACTCCAATATGTCTTAAACCTTGTGGCACCTCATAACTTTCATTAATAATATTACCAGTTCTTATAACATCACCAATATTTAAATATTCTGTATCACTTAACAAATAAGAAAAAGCTTCTAGAATATTTAACATCAGCATATTTCTTTGTTCCGAATTTTCTAATTCTTCAAGTTCGGCAACACTATATACAAAACGTTCTATAAAAAATGATATGTATTTACTTTTAATGGTATTTTCTGACATATAACCTCTCCTTTGCGAGGTTATTATAAAGATTTGATTACTTTTTGTCAAGAAACAAAATTTATTAGATTATTTTAAATATATAACCTTTTAGTATTTGCATAGCATTACTTTCCATTTTTATTGTAAAGTTTTTTTACTAACAAACATCTTGGTTTGCTTAACTTTTTTTTAAAGCAAATTTCTAGTAAAGAAAAAAACTACTGTATGTAGTTTTTAAACACCCATTGTCATAGTTTCTGGTAAGGTTGAACCACCATCTATGACTATTCCTTGGGCAGTTATATAACTAGATTCATCAGAAGCTAGAAAAGCGGCTAGATTACCTAATTCTTCGATTGTACCTAATCTTTTCATTGGAATACCTTGGGCAATTCCTTCGACAACACTATCTGGATTTTCTTTATTTGATTCTTTAGCCATACCACTAACCATTGGGGTCATAATGTAACCTGGCATAATTGCATTAACTCTAATGTTTTTGTCTACAAGTTCAGCAGCTAATCCTTTAGTAAATCCAATTAAAGCGGCTTTAGTTGTTGCATAGGCAACTTCTCCACTATCGGCTACTAGTGGACCAGTTACACTGGATAAATTAACTATTGAGCCTTTTTCCATATATGGAAGTGTAGCTTTAGTAACATTCCATGTCCCTTTGATATTTATATCAAAGTGAAAGTCTCTTAGTTCATCTTCCATATCCATAAATGGTTTTAATCTACATACTCCAGCATTATTAACTAAAACATCTATGTTACCCCATTTTTCATGAATATCTTTTATTACAGCATTTACTTTTTCTACATCTCTTATATCTACTTTATAACCTAAAACATCATAGTTTTGATTTCTTAAATTATTTACTGTTTCATTTATTTTTTCATCATAATCTAATATAGCTATTTTAGCTCCTTCTTTTAAGAAAACTTTAGCTATACCTAAACCATTTCCCATAGCGCCACCTGTAATTATGGCTACTTTATTTTGTAATTTCATTTATTCATCCCTTTCTAATTCAATAATTTCAAGTTCATCACCAGTTTTTACTCCAAAGGCATTACCTTCATCGGTGTCAATATGCATTTCTAATAGTGATGGTTCTAATATTTTTAAATAGACATTATTTAGTATTCCACCTTTTTCACCATCAATTTTTACTTTTACTTTTTTGATTCCTTCTAGGTTATACTGTTTTACTTCTTCCGGACTAATATGAATATGACGATTAGCCAAAATACAACCTTCTTTTAAGTTTAACTCGCCTTTTGGTCCGATAATTGTAATTGGGCTTGAGCCTTCTAACTGACCTGATGTTCTAATTGGTGGATTTAATTTTAATGTATAAGCATCAGTTCTAGATATTTCAACTTGAGTATAGTTTCTAATTGGTCCAAGGACTCTAACATGTTCAATTTGTCTTTCACCATTTTTGATGGTTACAAATTTATCAGAAGCAAATTGACCTGGCTGACGTAAGTCTTTTACTTTATTTATAGGTTCATCGCCAAATAAAGTTTTATAGTCTTCTTCTTTTAAATGAACATGGCGATTGGATACACCTAAGATAACTTTCATAAACACCCTCCTTTTTGTAGTTTTTATTCTACTTCTTCTTTAGTATAACATATTTTGGGCTTTTAAGAATATATTATTATGGAAAGGATGATTAAATGAACAATAATTTTGTAAACCAAACAGGGTTCCCAGGAAATCCAATTTATAGTGGTAGTGGAAATATTCCAAACCAACAAACACAGATGAATTATAATGTACCTTTAGAGCAATCTTATATTGAAAATATTTTGAGGTTAAACAGAGGTAAGAAAGTTGAAGTATATGCATCTTATCCTGATTCTGATGAATGGAAGAACAAGGTTTTTTCCGGTATAATTGAACAATCAGGACGTGATCACATTATTTTGAGTGATCCTAAAACTGGTGACTGGTATTTAATTTTAATTATATATGTTAACTTTATTAAGTTTGATGAACGTATTATTTCTGACCCAGAATTTTATCCAAATAATTGAAATAAGAAATGATATTTGTTATAATATTTTTAAGGTGATAATATGGGCATGTTTATTATTTTAACATCAATTTTACTTGCGGTTAGTTTACTAATTATTTGGGTGGCTAATAGTTATAATCAGTTTCAAGTTTTAATTATTAGGATTAATGAAGCTGAGGCAAATATAGATGCGGTACTTAGAAAAAGATTTGATTTACTTAATAAATCTATTGATGTTATTAAAGCAAATACAAAAACAGAAGAAAATGTTTTAGAACAAATTGTCAAACTTCGTTCGAGAAAATTAAGTAATTTTGATTTGGATAGAAAATTATATGATGGTATCAAAGAATTTGAAAAATATAAAGAGGAATATCCAAAACTTAAAAGTGTAGAAGGATTTATGAAGATTGATATTGCTTTAAATGAATCTGAGGCTGAAATTGTCGCTTTTAGAAAATATTATAATGATATTATTACAGACTATAATAAATTAGTTAAATCTTTTCCAACTAATATAATTGCTTTGTTATTTAAATTTAAAAGTAAATTATATTTTGATGGTAAAGATATGAATGATGAAATTGTTGATGATTTTAAACTATAAAAAGTTCCTTATTTGGAACTTTTCTTTTTTTTCTTTCTTTTTCTATGAATGATTATTATAAATAAGATGATAAAAATTATTGCTCCTACACAGGCATAAATTACATATTTTTCATCTTTTTTTGTTTGTTCTTTTTGTTTTTCTGTTTTTTCATCTGTTTTTATAACATATTCACCATTTTTTGTATATAAATAATTCTCTCTTGCATATCTAGCGACATAATCTTTATCTTGAAGTTTAGTTATTTCAGTTTTTAGATCACTTGCATCTGTCTTTAGAGTGTTTAGTTTGTTAGTTAATTCCTTTTCTTCATTTTGTAAATTATATAGATCCATTGCAGTTGTAACTAAAGTGAAGCCACAGTAAATTATGATAAAAACAGCTATTGGGCCAAAGACAATGAGTCTTCTTTTTGCTTTTTTAGAAACTTTTTTCTTAGCCATTTTTATCACCTTACTTTCTAGTAAAAGTATAGCATTTTTCATATTATTTTACAATGTGGTTGCTTTTGTTAGACAAATTGTTTACGAAAAAAAAGTACTTTTTATACTAAGTACATTTATGTTTTTTAATTTTATTTTTTATTAGGTTTTCGATATAGAACCCTAATATAATCATTATTAATTCATAAGGATGAAATGTAGCATTATTAATATTTAAAAGAATTATAAAGTAAATAAGAACACTTGAAAAGATAACTAGGAATGTACCTATTATTTTTATTATTTTTTTACTATTGTAAATTATTTTATAATTAAGGTCTAAAAACAAAGAAAAAAAGATTCCAAAGGCGAATGAGAAAATTAAGGAATTTATTTGAATATTAAGTGGCATTATTTAAATAATTTGTTAAATAGTCCGCCTTCTTTTTCTTTTCCCCCATCTTCTGTATAAGCGATACTATCTACTTTACCTTTAATGGAAACATTACCTTGATAGGTGTCTAGTTTTATAATTTCTAATTCTTCTCCTTTTAATGTGAGATTGCCCATACTTGTTTCCATAAAAAATTCGTTTTCATCAAAACTATCTATTTTTTTTACACCTGTTATAATGATGTTTTTTCTTTCATTTATAGTAATACTATGATTTAATGAGGTTATAACACTATCTATTTTATCCATATTTGTCCACCCTTTCTAAAAGAGTATATGCGGATGGACAAGAAAAAAGACGACTTATTCGCCTTTTTCTTCTTTAACTTTATTATATTCTTCGAGAATAGCATCTTCAAACATTTTACGGCACTCAGGTGTAATTGGATGTGCGACATCATGATAAGTACCATCGCTGTTTTTACGACTTGGCATTGCAACAAACAAGCCGTTATCACCCTCGATAATTCTAATTCCGTGAATTGCGAAGCAGTCATCTACTACTACTGATACGATACCACGCATACGGTTTTCACTGTCGACTGCGCGAACGTTGACTGATGTGATTTTCAAGCTAACCTCTCCCTTCTAGCATGATTCCATTTTCAGTATACCTTATTTTATAATAAAAATCAAGTATAAGATATAACTTATTCATATATTTTAATAGTTTTTGTAATGATATCAGCATAAGAGAAGGATTTTACATGTTTATTAGTCACTAATTCGATTAAGAAAACACAGTTATATAATTTTATTATTTTTGCTTCATATGTTTCAAATTTATTTCTACCTAAATTGTATTTTATTTTTACAATTTTTCCTAGATGTGGTATAAGAGCTTTTTTTATTGTTTGGGTATTATAATGTTTTTTAACGGGGATAACCAACATACATTGTTCCTTTCGTGATTATTCCCCCCATACCATCTTTTCCATATTTTGTTTTTTCTAATATGTCTTTTATATCAATATCTTTATTTATATCTGACAAACTCATTTTAGCAGCAACTATAGCGGGATCCAAGGCATGAATGTTTATGCGTTTAGGACTTGATGCAAAGTTAGCTCCAGCTCTAATTAATTCTTCATAATATGATGAGCAGCCTCCTGATATGATTATTAGTTTTTCATGGCTGTTTTCATATTCTCTAGCTTTTTTTACTGCATCTGAAAAATATTTACTATTTTTATATGCTTCTATATTATTGGTATCACCTTTTCTTTTATAATAGGCATCATGTCCAGTTATTACAACAATGTTTGGTTTATATTCATTTAACCATTCTTTCATATGAATAGGCATGTTTTTTTCATCTTCATTTATCCCCATAGCCCAGATATTTGTTTCTTTATAATAGTCTAAACACCTTTTCAAAAAGTCTTTATCACTGTCAATGTGGAGTATTTTTCCTGGTAAATAGAAAAAATCATTTCTATCTAACTGTTCACTATTATGTATTCTTTCTAAAAATGGTTCTTCTCCTTCTATATCACCACCTTCGTGTTTTTTGAGGTCACTGATATCACTGTCAACAAGTAATCTAACATTTATTCCTTTTAATTCACATATGTTACCTTCAATTTTAAGTATTTTAAAGACAATGTCATTATTATGTGAATTTCGGGTTACTAAATCACCTACTTTAAATTCCATATTATCACCCAAATAAGTATATGCTTGGGATATTTTTTTATAACAAAAAAAGACTTAAAGAGTCTTTATTTTTGGTGAGTTAAATATTACTTCTTCACTATAATATTCATCGGTTCTAGAAGACTCTGACCAATGATAAGCATCGATTATTTTATCAAATTCTTCTAGCCTTTTTGTAGGAATAGTAATTAGTGGAGTTTCGGTTTGTAGATATTCAAATGAATCTTCTAAGATTTGTTTGCTATAACCTTTTTTTCTATAGTCTTCATTTACAAGTAAAGTACATATTTTCTTTTCATCAGAATTTTTTAAGGTGGATAGACTTACTACTTCTAAACCATCTAAATAGAAAATAATATCTCCTTCTCCTTTAAAGATTCTAGGTAGGTTTACTGTATAAAACCATTTTAAATATTCTGGGTATTGGTCATGATTGTATGCTGTCTGCATATATATAGCAGCAACTGCTTTTGAAAAATTTTTGTCTGACATTTTGCTTAAAACATATCTTTCCATTATTATTCCTCCGTTTAGTTTTTTATTTTATCATAAAAAGTTCCACAT
>CALVRN010000022.1 GCA_944358675.1 uncultured Bacilli bacterium
TATAAACTGCAACTCTTAATTTCATATCATATATGGTTTTTCAAAGCATTAATTCTTTTTCCGCTTTAATTAAATCCCTTTTGTATTCCTCCCTTTTATTTTTCTTATGTTTTTACTTTTATAATAATTTGATTTGTTTTTATTGCCAATTCTTTTGTTACTAAATTTTTCTTTTACCAATGATTTATAATTGTTAATTGGTTTCAACAACGATTTAGCATATTTGATACTATCAACTGTGCTATAAGCAAATTCTGATACTTTCTTTGTAAAAATTAAGTCTTTTTCTCCAAATCTTGTATCTTCCATCATTCGTAAAAACTCTTCTCTTTTATTTTCCTGTGTATCTGAATCTTTTTCATCATTATCACTACCAACTCTAAAATAAATTGCAATTTTTGAATTCATATCATATATAGTTTTTCCAAACATTAATTCTTTTTCCGCTTTAATTAAATCCATTTTGTATTCCTCCCTCTTATTTTCCTTATGTTTTTACTTTTAAAATAATTTGATCCATTTTTTTTATTAACAATTTTTGCATTTTACTATATATGTTGTAAGATATTACTTTATTTTCTAAAAGTTCTTTGTTAAATGACATTCTTAATTTTAAAATGAGGTACTCCTTAGGCAATTCTTTTGAATCTGTGAAAACTTGAATTTCATCCATTGAATCTATCTTCAAAACTATTTCCTCCTCACATTAAGATTATTAAGTTTAAAATAAAAAAGAACTCAAATACTGAGTTCTTACAAAATTTGTTAATAAAAACTCAATATTTTCTTAATGTGAAAGAGTACCTCTTATATACCGTAAGTTATAATATTAAGTTTTCAAATAACAATTTATAAATATATATAATCTTAATTTTTAAAACCTAGAATTTGCTTTGCCAAATCAAATCCATTCAATTCTGAATTTAATGATACTACAAGCGTTTTTCTATCAAAATAAGTTTCATTATCATATCTAATTATTACTTCGCTAAACAAATCTAGTTTTTCGTTAAATTTTAGTTTTTCAAATTTTGATGCAAGTTCTTTATCATCTTTATCATACTTTATGCCTAAAATATTTCCATTATCTTCGTAAGCATCCTTACTATCTGTCATACCATTATAAAGCATAGCAAAGTATTGTAACAAAACTGTACAAGCATTCGCTGATAGACCGATTACCTCTGAATTAAATATTTTCATGCTGTCATCTTCTTCTATTAAATCTGGATTAGGCTCATCTTTATCGTTTATTTGATTATTATTTAATAAACCAAATATATAAATAAGAAATTTTAATTTAGTAATATCAGAGCTAGTTTCTAACTTTTCAACTAATTTCCTTACATTTTCTGTTGTATTAGTAATATACATATTATCAATCCTCCCTTTAAATATTACCCATACTATATAACTCAATTTAAAGCCATTTTAAGCAATTTTATTTTTTATGCTTATAACTATTCAAGGCTTTACATCAAAGCTCATAGTAATTAAATTAACTATGTTTAACAGTTCTTTTTCTTCACTCTATTTATCACTTAAAAAAAGAAATTTTGCAAGGTTTTTTTAACAAAAAAATTATCTTTCCATTTTTTCATAATCTTTTCTTTCTTCTGATAGTTTTAAATCAGTATCTTTAGTAGTATCTATAACCGTTTCATTTTCATTAAATATTTTTTTTAATGCTTTCTTTTGAGGTACCTCATATTCATATTCAGCAAAATTATGATATATTTACTACTTTGATTAATAATGTTTTTTACTGTCTCATAAGAAGCAGTAGTATCACATCTTACATATAACCTTTCTTCTGCTGGCACAAAAAATTCATATCCATCTTCATAATAACGATTATTTTTACTATTATAAATACACAAAACATTATCTATATCTAGTATTTTAGACCAATAATTCAAAAAAGTTTTCGATTATAGTCATTTTATTTTATTTCTTCAAACGGTTCATCTCTTGTTTTCAAAAAACCTTGCTTAAAATTTATTTTCAATTTTAATCATCTTTACCATTTAATATTATATCAATTTTCAACCATAAATAAAAAAAGGAATTAGCAATCTATATATTATATTTTGACATATTAACTACTTCCATTCCGCAAAAAAAGACCAACACTAAATGTTGATCTAATTATTAATTATTAATTATTTTATATTATAATTGTTTTACTTTTCCACCATCCACTTCATAAGTAACATCGGCTAATTTTTCAATATCTTCTTTGATATGAGATGCAATCAATATGATTTTATCTTTCTTTTTTTCTTCTATTAATAGTTTTCTTATTTTAGAGGCCGTTTCATTTTCCACTCCATTAAAAGGTTCATCTAAAATTATTAAACTAGGATCTTCCATTAATACTTGTGCAATTCCTAATTTTTGTTTAGTTCCTAACGAATATTTACTATACTTTTTATCTTTTTCTTTAACAAGATTTAATTTTTCCATTACCTCGTCTATTTCTTTCTTTCCTATTTTATTTTGAATAGATGCGAGTAATTCTAAATTTTCATATCCTGTCAAATCAGGAAGAAATTTAGGCTTTTCAATTAATGCTCTAGTATTAACTGGAAATTCATTTTTTTCACTATAATTTACCCCATCTAAAAGAATTGAGCCTTCAGTTGGAGGATAGAAGCCGCAAATCATTTTTAATAAAACACTTTTACCTGAGCCATTTCTTCCAACGAAACCATATATTTTTCCACTATTTAAAGTAAGATTTACATCCTCTAAAATTATATTTTCTCCAAATTTTTTACTTAAATTTTTAATTTCTAATTTCATATATTCCTCCTAAACATTTTCAATCAGTTTTTTAGCTTTTTTATCAAATATCCAATTGATACATATATGTATCAAAATCAACAACAATAGCATATAAACAATATAATTTTTTGCATTCCATATATTTTTAGGATAACAAATTATTAATATCAATGATAAAATAATTAATACGAATAATTTCTTATTTACTAAAATATAAATTAAATAAATTGCTAAAAAAATATATTGTAACAAAAGAATATAAATAACATCAATCATAAATAGTTCTAATATATCAAAAAATATAACTTTTTTTTGAAAAAATAACAAACACACCACCATTAAAGAATATTGTAATACCTTTATGAAAAATGTCGACAACATAAAACATATATTTTTTTTTAAGATATATTTTATGGGTTTCACTCTTAAAAAAATATTCTCTAAACTATCATCTAAATCTTTTGAATAGACATTCACAATCAAATAGATAAAAGAAAAGACATTAAATAATAACATTAACAATGAAAATACATTAATATCATTTATATCAAAATCAGCACCAACGCAAATTTTAATTATATCAATAGCCAGGAATTGCCCTTTCCCATATATCAAGCCAATTAATAATGGTAAAAATATCACTAATATTAATATAGTTTTCTTTTTGTGATATAAATACGATAAATCATTATATATTAAATATTTCATAATATTTCAATCTTCCTATTCCTAATACTAATCACATATAAAACACAAATAATTATTTCTAATATCAATGCCATAAAAACAGAAGATGCTAATTCTAAACTAAACGAACTATATATTGTAACAGTAAAATATGACCATATTGATAATGAAAAATTAGTTTGCAAAGATATTATATTTCCTAAATATAATAATAGTAATAAATAAATACCATTAATAACAAGAGTAATTCTAGAATTTGTATTAACAAATATTAATGTTGAAATAATTGTCAAAAGTATTCCATAAATTATGTACCTTATGCAATAAAATAACAAATATGTAAAATTTGAAACATTATAATTCTGAAATGAATATAACTCTAAATTATTAAATGTTGTTAAAAAGAGAATCATCATCAGAAATAATAAAATAATTATAAATTGAAATAAAAACATAATTGAAGATAATCTCATCAGCGTTTTTATATATTCTTTCTTACTTTTTAATCTCAAAATATAATCAGGAAATTCATTTTTAAAAATAGAACAAACATTAATATTATTTAAAAATAAAAGAGCAAACAGAAAAACGTTAAATAATGGAAATCTTAAAGGTATAAGTAATGATTCAAAAAAGTTTTTAGCTGAACCACCTAATACAACTCCTCCATATAAGCATAAAATAATTGATATCCAAAATATAGCCTTATATCTTTCTGTGGTAGTAATATAATTTAATATTTTTAACTCGTTATGATACTTGTTTTTCATAAGCCAAAACCACCTGTTCTTTACTTTTAAAAGATTTATAAACAATTCCAAAAGAAATCATCTGTAATATAAAAGATATAATTAGTGGAATAAAACAATTGATAGAATCACCGAAAAACCAATATCCAGCAATATTAAAATAATCTGTCATTTCCTTTAAGCCAAAAATTTTATTCAAAATCATTGCATATATAACAATATAAACTATGATATCAACAATAATGAAAACTACATACGACATAATAATTGCCACTAATTTATTTTTGTTTTGCTTGCAACAGCACAAAGAAATATTTGCATATAATAAACTTATAAAAAATTGAATTACACAAATAATAAAACCATATAAGAAAAAATTATTGTATTTAAACTGACTATATACACTTAATGATGTATCTACATTACTTAAACTAAAATTAAAACCACTAAAAATAGAAGATAAAATAAATATAACAACTAATGAAATGGGCGTAATAAGGGCTGCTTTAATTGCAATTTTATAATTAACTTTTAAATATTTACTGTATTTCATTCTTAACAAATAATTTTCAAACATCCCACTACTGAACTGTGTATGAATACTTCCTAATACTACTAACGCAATAATAAGTGGTGAAAAATACTGTAAAGCACTGAAAATAGTATTTTCAACAATTGTGCAAGTCAAAGTGATTACATCATACGTTTTATATAATTTTTTTGGATCTGCAACATTAACATATTTTTCTAAATTTTCTCTATCTTTAAAAGCTTTACAATATTCATGATTGGGATCTTTTTCTTCATAACAATTTGTCTTAATTATTTTATAATCCTTAACATATGAAAAATTTTCTCGATAAAATTGAAAAAAAGAAATACATATTAATACAAGTATTAAAATAGTCGCCAATATAAAATATTTATTATTTTTAATTTTTTTTAACATATATTATTCTCCTTAAAAAAATCAGGCAGAACGTATGTTATTTACTACTAGTTTAAATTACTACTTTATTTTTTTCTTTATCCTTTTATAGGATATGGACTGTAATCAATAGTACCTAAATCCCAGTTAAATGAACCTGTAGCTGTACTTGGTAAAGTTTTTGTGGATTTTAGCCATAATTTCCATCCACCTTGTACTTCTGTGCCAGAACCAAAGTCGATGTTACTGCCTTGTGGAAGATTTTTCCATCCTGTAGTAATCATGCCATGAAACATACCTTGAATTCTTCCTTCAATAGCTCTTCCATCGCCAGACCAATCATCACTGATAGATGTTTTTTTTACTTTTTGAGTTAAATTCCAATCATCACCTTTATCAACCTGCTTACTAATAAATTCTCCGCTAAATGCAGGTATTTTAATATTGATTAATTGAGTATATTGGCGTGCACTTACACCTACCAATCCTAAACATAATGTTACTACAAACAATGCCATTGTGGCTTTTAAATATTTCATTTTTCCCCCTTCTATAATCACACGTTCTACCTTAAAAATATTATATCACAATTTAAGTTTACTACAAGTAATATTGTTACCTATTGCATATTATATATAATTGTTTACACAATTTTTGTATTCTATTAGTATCAAATCATTTGTATATACATATCACATTATCCTTATCGCAGAAAATTATTACTTTATAATAATTTGGTTCGCTATCATCCAATTCAGCATCTAATATTTCTCCAATATCAATTAACCATATTTTGCACTCACTTGTTAAAAACTTTACAGTAGTGCATTGATTTGTCATAAAAGGGACTTTTATTTATCCTTTAATACTACATAATAATATCCTTTCATATTCTGATATTTTATATTTATTAAAATGATCATTCATAATATTTACTAATTTTTCTTTCAAATTCATTACTATCTCTCCATTTCTTCTTCGTTTGTTTCTTCAATATTTCTAGTATTTTCTTGTTTATCTAAATCAAGTTCACCATCAATCATTGCTTTCTCTTTTTGTAGTTGTTTAATTCTATCTTGTTGTGTAAATGGTTTATAAAGTTCTTCCTTTATGTCTATAAGTTGGAATTAATTCATTATCACTATTTATAAGATGATTGACTATAAAATCCTCATCATCTTCTATAAAGGCAACAACTTGTTTATCTTTTAAATTTTGCATTTCACCAAATACATCATAATCTTCCATTTACATTATGCCATCCTATTGTTAAAAGTAAATGTATCTTTGATAAGAACAGTTGGTTTTATTTTGTATCCACAGCCATTTTCCTTTGATATTTCAATGTCTTTTTTATTATTTAAAGTATCTCTTGCTTCTCTACTAGGTTACATGAGTTTTCAACTACTTGCATGAATGTTTCTTTACCGTGTCCACCATGTTTCCAACAGTGAATTGTAGCATTTTCAACTTTGATACTTCCTTTATCATAATATGTGTCTTTTTCTAAATCAACCTTTCCTTCTTCTAATGCAGCAGCTAAAGTTATAATTTTAAAAGTTGATCCTGGTTCATATGTGGCCCATATAGGTAAATTTCTATTTATTTCTTCTAGACTGTAATCTTGATAATTACTTGGTGAGAAGTTTGGTCTTGCGGATATAGCTAATATTTCACCGTTGTTTGGGTCCATGACAAGACCGATTGCTCTATCTGGGTTATATTTGGTAACAGCATTACTTAATTCTCTTTCTAGTGATGTTTGAATTTCATTATTAATGGTTAAGGTTATGTTCATGCCATCTTGAGGTTGTTCATAAACTTCGCTTAAGGATAATTTATTTCCTTTAGCATCACTAAAGTATTTAATTGCACCATCTTCTCCTGTAAGGTAATCATCATAAGTTAGTTCAATTCCACTTAAACCTTGGTTATCTATACCGACAAAACCTAGGGTATGTGCCATATAAGTATCGTAAGGATAAACTCTTTGTGATTCTTTAACTAAATATACGCCATCTAATTTTAAAGCTTTTATTTTATCAGCTATTTCATAAGATAGTTTTCTTCCTTCAGGATGTACTCTTTCAATTGATGTTTTTTTAGACACGTGTTTATACATTGTTTCATAACTGACATTTAATATTTCAGCTAATTTAGTAGCTGTTTCTTTTTTATCTTTTATTTGATTTGGTATTACTACTAATGATGTTGTTGTAGCATTATCAGCTAAGACTACACCATTGCTATCAAATATTAATCCTCTATCGGCTTTAATTGGTAAGTTTCTACTCCATAAATCACTAGCTTTTTGGTTTAGTTTTTTATAATCGATTACTTGAATGTAAAAGACTCTTAATATTATTACAATAAATACAAATAAGATTATGCATAATGTTATTTTCATTCTTTTGTGGATATTTTTAAAGAACATATAATCACCATTTAAATATATGTACAAGTTCTATAATTTTTGACAAGAAAAAAAAGTTTACTTTGATGTAAACCATTTAACATTTATTCACAAAAAATTGTTTATTTGTGAATAAATGTTAAAGCACTTTATATTAAACATATGAACAAAATACCAAAATAAATTTTGGCATTAGCTTACCTCACGGTAAGCTTTTTCTACTTCACAGAAACCTAAGGCTTCTCCATAGACCAGTATCGGATGGTTGCCACCCTAATTTTTTTTGTCAAAATTTATTGATTAAATAGATTGTTCAATTCCTCTCATATATATTTCTAAACCTTTTGCTTATTTAAAGGATAACCTTTTAATGTAGTATCCATGTCTTTAGTTGTTCTATCATCATTACCAATAATCGAGGTTAAAAGTAGTCCTCCTTTTAAGATGATGTGATTTCTATATTTACTTTGAGATATTCTTTCTAAAATTCTTTCGAAATAAAATAATTCGAAATATCTTTGTGATAAATCACTGTTACCAATTGATTGTTTAGAAATAATATTTTTTAATTTATCATAATTTATAATATCACCTCCATATATTCTCTAACTTTGTTTTCAATTTTTAATTTTCTAGCATATCTCATTAATTTATTTAGATCTCTATTTGATGAATTCACATATTTTTTTAAAGCTTGCAAGAAAATTTCTATATCCATTTTATTTTTATTTTTTATAATATCACATATAGTTCTTTCGGTATCATATACTTTTATTTTCATACCAAAAGGAGAATCTATTTCTATAATTCCTAAATTCATCATTTCTAATTTTTGATAATGAAGATTAACATTTTTACTATTTTTATAACAGTTACCATATCCATATGGTACAGTTATATCATATACTAAAGGACATCTTTCAGAAAGATTGTGTAAATAAAGAGCTGTTGCATGTGAAAATACAGCCTTTTTACATTTTGATAAAATAATATAAAAATTATCTGGAAAACCATTTGGAAGAACATAATAGCCTCTTGATACTCTAACTAATTTATTTTCTTTTACTAATTTACTTAAATAATAAGCATTAATGTTTTTTCTAGATAAATCCTTACTCATAATATATCCTTTTTCATTTACAATACTTAAAATTTTTTCTTCATTTTTCATACAATCACCACTACTAAAATAATAACATCTTAATAATGGTTAGTAAATAGTTTCTTAAATTTTGTTCACATTTTTTTGTTTTTTTGTGAACTTTAATTAAAATAGTTTTTGTTACTTTTTTAATTTTTTTATATTTTTACTTTTTTAGTAACACCCATTTATAATGCATAATTACACCTCCTATATATAACATACAACATAGAATTCTTATTTCCTTTTTTTGCAAAAAAAGAGGCGTTATGCCTCTTTAAGTGGATTAATTGGAATATCCTTATTATACAGTCTAACTACTTCACTATATTTATTATAAAGTCTTTGATAGTCACTATTATATGTGGAATTCATTTTACTAAATGGAATGACTTTAAAATCAGTCCATCGACTACCTTTTTTATAATAGTTATATAAAAGTTCATTGTTTAAGTTATCTAGTTTAATAGTTGTTTTTCCATTCTTTTCTTCTTTGATAACATCGACTGAGGTCATTAATTCAACCATTGTATTATAGTCGTTATTAGTGCTTTGAGCTGATATAAAGTTACCTAGTGAGTATATCACTAACGTATCATTAATATATGTGATTGGTTCTATTACATGAGGATGGGTTCCGATAATTATATCAACACCTAAAGAAGATAAATATTCAGCTTGCCTTTTTTGTTCTTCGGTAGGCTCGCTTCTATATTCTGTTCCCCAGTGCATAGATACAATTAATAAATCTACTTTATCTCTTACTTTTTCAATATCAGCTTTGGCTTTTTCATCACTGTATAAATTAACTAAATAATCTTTACCTTGTGGGACTGGAATACCATTAGTGCCATAAGTGTAAGCAAGTAAAGTATATTTAATACCATTTTTTTCTTTTATTTTTATTTCGTTTGCTTCATCCTCTGAACAATAACTACCAGCTGTTAGGACATCTTTATCTTTCCAATATTCACATGAACTCATAACAGCTTTTTCTCCTTTATCTAAAGTATGATTATTAGCTAAAGATACCATATTGAATCCCGCATCTATCATAGCATCACCAAATTCCCATGGTGAATTGAAGGTTGGATAATCGGATAATCCAATAGATGTCCCTCCTAAAATACTTTCTTGATTATAAAAGGCTAGATCGTAATTTTGAACAATTGGTTTAATTAGCTCTAGTTGAGGTTTAAAATCGTATACACCATTTTTATAACCATCATTATAAAGTGAACTATGAAGCAAAGCATCACCAACCATGACTAATGATAATTTACTTGTTTTTGTTTCTTCTTTCTTTTCTTCGGTGTTTTTCTTAACTTCTGTTTGCGTTTCTTTATCATTATTATTTATGAATAAATAAACTCCTAATCCAATTATTAAAATAAATACAATAAATAAAACTAACTTCTTTTTCATTTTTAAAAATCACAGCTACCCTCAACTGAAATTATATAATTGATTAAAGCTTCCTTTCCCTCTTCATTATTTGTACTACTAGTGAAATAAGTGCCATTTATTTCATCAACTGTACTTGCACTTTGCTTTTTACCATCTAAAGTAAATGATGTAAGCACACCATCTTTCAACGTAAATACGGCTTCTTTGTTATCAATATAACAAGTTAATTCCTCTCCTTTATCAGTACTACCACATCCTGTTAATAAGAAAACTCCTAACATGATAATTAATAATTTTTTCATAAATATCCTCCTTACATTAATGGGGCAAAAGCCCTTAAAATTTGTCTTTTAAATGAGTTTATCCAAGTTAATTTTCCTAGATTTTTTAATTTGATTTCACGGCATTCTTTTAAAGTTAATGTTAAATCTTTTTTGACTGTATAAATCGATGAACAATCATATAACCAAACTCCACATTCGAAGTGTAAATAAAGACTACGATAGTCTAAGTTTACAGTACCAATAGTTGCATACTCATCATCAACTACAAATGTTTTTTCATGAATAAATCCTTTAGTATATTCATATATTTTTACACCATTTTGTAATAGTATTTCATAATAAGCTTTTGTTACTTCATTTACTATTTTTTTATCTGGTATACCTGGGGTTATTATTCTAACATCGACTCCTCTTTTTGCAGCCAAAGTTAAAGCTGTAATCATTTCATTATCGATGACTAAATAAGGTGTGGTTATATAAATATATCTATTTGCTTTGTTTATTAAATTTAAATAAATACTTTCACCTACTGCTTCACTATCCCAGGGACTATCACTATATGGAATGACATAACCATCAGATGATGTTTCGTATTCATAGTTAGAACGGTATTTTTCGTATTCCTCATTTTCTTCTTTAATATAATCCCACATGGATAGAAACATGACAGTAAAATTCCATACAGCCTCACCTTCTAACATAATTCCATTATCTTTCCAATGACCAAATCTAACTTTTTCATTAATATATTCATCAGCAAGGTTTATTCCACCAGTAAAAGCTATATGTCCATCTATAACAGCTATTTTTCGGTGGTCACGATTATTAAATTTTGATTTTAGATTTGGAACAAAGCGGTTAAATACTGCTGTTTTGATACCAAAATTTTCTAAGGTTTTATCATAATGATTTGGAAGAGACATAATACATCCAAAATCATCATAAATTAATCTAACTTCTATTCCTTCTTCTACTTTTTGTTTTAAAATATCTAATATAGTATTCCACATTTTTCCCTCTCCTATGATAAAATACTCGAGGAAAATGTATTTTTTAGCATTATTAATAGCTTCTAATAGTTTTTGAAAATAGATTTTTCCATCTGATAAGTAGGTTGTTTTGGTATGTTTACAAATATTTGTTAGTGAATAGTTTTCAATATATTTAGCTTGATTATAAGCTGATATATTTTCATATCTTAATTCATTTATGACAATGTTATGATTATCTTTATATTTTTTTTGTTTAAAATATATATTTTTCATTTTTTCTTTTTGCCTTTTAGTAAGTTGATTGCCTCCAAATAATAAGTATAATAGTAATCCAAATATCGGAAAGCCCATAATTGGAATAATCCAAGCTATTTTATAACCGGGATTAGCTTTACTATTTACGATATGAATAACCATCATAAAACTAAATATACTGCATATGATATAGAAAAAAATGAAATAACTATAAAATTCAATTACCATTATAAATAAAATAACTATTTGAATAATCATAAGTAATGGAACTAAAAATACACGATGACCTAATAGGTTTAAATGTTTTTTCATAAATTTTATCATCACATCACCTAGCTTTACTTTGATTATACATTATTTTTGTCAGTTTGACAATTAATATATAAATGATATACTATGTGTAAGTTTAGTGAAATTTTTTTGTGAGGTAGTATATGAAACAAAAGAAAGAAATTTTTGCGAAAGGTGTTTGTTTTGAAAAAGCTCTTTGGGTTTTTTTAATAGGTTCTATATTTGGTGTTATTATGGAAACCATTGTCAGTTATTTTCAATATGGAGCTTTTGAAAGTAGAAAAGGTTTGATTTATGGGCCATTAAATCCAGTGTATGGTTTTGGTGCTGTTATATTTATGATATTTTTAGCGAAATATAAAAATCCCCTAAAAGTGTTTTTTGGAGGAATGCTGTTAGGTGGAGGTTTTGAATATGCGTGCTCAATTATACAGGAAAAAATGTTTGGTACAACTTCTTGGGATTATAGTGCTCATGCATTTAATATTGGTGGAAGGACTAGTTTGTTTTTAATGGTATGTTGGGGACTAATTGCATTATTGTTTGTGTTTATTATATATCCACCACTTTCTAAACAAATTGAAAAAATACCTGTTAGAACAGGTAAGATTTTATCAATTATACTTATAATATTTTTACTTGTAGATTGTGCTATTTCTATTACTGCTTGTTTAAGGCAAACAGAAAGAGCTAAAGGATTAGAGGCTAGCAATGGAATAGAAGTATTTTTAGATAAGCATTATCCTGATAAAAGATTAAATGAAATATTTCAAAATGCAAAAAGGCAAAGTTAGATTGCCTTTTTATTTTATGTTTTTAAGTTCTTCTTCAGTTAGACCGGTTGCTTTTGAAATAGTTTCAACATCTATATTTTCTTTAAGTAAGTTTTTGGCTATTTCAATCGTTTGTTCCTTAATTCCTTCAGCTATTCCTTCTTTTTTCGCATTTTCTATTTCGTTGTATTTTACTAATGCATCCATCTTTTCTTTTTGCCATGCGTGTATTACAAATCCATCTTTACTCATATTTATCGATGCCTCCATCAATTTTTTTAATTCTTCTTCATTAAGTATCTCTTTTGCGAATTCATATAATTCACTAAAACTTCTTGCCGTTAACATTGTTAGCCATATAACTTCTTCATTTCTAATACCATTATAGTATAAGTCACGGTATCTTTCAAGACTTTTCGTTATGACACTTTCACTAGATAAATATATTTTTTTTGTTTTAAGTCCATACATCACAATTGTATCTTCTAATATTTCTTCATAGGGACTTGCATTTAAATTAAGCTGATATATATGCTTTGTTTTTAGTTCTTTTAAGCTTTCTCCTTTTTCAAAGATTATATTAGATATTCTATTTTTATATTTATCATTTCTTTCAAATACATTTTCAAATTTACTTCTATTCATTTCAATATCGATAAATATATTTTTATTTATTACGACAAAAATATCGACAATCTGTTCATGTTCTTTTTTATTTATGATGGGCATTTCACTATCTAATAGATTAATTTTATCTTCTTTAGATATTTCTATTGGTAGTGTGGCATTCAATATATGTTTTAAAAGATTTAGATTAGTTTTAAATGTACTTTTAAAGGCTATATCATAACTTAAAGGAATTAATTCTAATTTTTGGTCTAATTTTTTTAAATATTCTTTTGTTAATTTCATATATCTCCTTTCTTTGCCCCTTCTATATATAAACATACGACTTTTATTTTTTATTTCCTTTTTTCAAACAAAAAACATCATAATTTTATGATGCTTTTTCACTTAAAGTAATTTTGACTGTATTATCACCAACTAACTCACCAGCCTTAATGCTTTGGGCGGTTACATATCCATAACCTTCTAATTCATATTTATAACCTAATGTTTTCATCAAATAAATAGCTTCGCTTCTAGAATATCCTAATAAGTCAGGCATTTTTCCTTGGTCACCATTTGTTATTAAGAAAACTCTATCATATGATAAAACTGTTTCACCTTTATTTGGATATTGATTTATTACTTTATCTCCATTACCAATTATTGTTGTGGTAATATGATTTTCATCCATGATTTTTTTAACATCAGTTACTTTTTGGTTTATATATGAATCTAATTTTAAAGAGGTTACACTGCTTTGATTTTTGGTTTCTTCTTCAAACATATTTTTATATTTTGCGATGTTTTTCATTAAATTATTAATTGAGTTACTCAATGTACTAGATGAACCAATATTTGGTTGTTTAATTGCAGCATAGATAATTATTTCCGGATCATCTTTTGGATACATTCCAGCGAATGAATAGATATAATCGTTTGAACCTTTTAAATAACCACCTGTTTTCTCATTATATATTTGAGAAGTTCCGGTTTTTCCTATTACATCAAAACCATCTATGTGATATCTTTTTCCTGTTGCTTCTGGATCATCACTGTTTACAACATTATCCATTAAGTCTTTTATTTTATCAATGGTTGTTTGCTTAACTAATTTAGCACTTTTTTCAACTTTTCTTTTATAAGTTGTTTCCCCGGTATTTGGATCAACTATTTTAGCCACTATATGTGGCGTGAGTTCTTGTCCATCATTAGCTATCATCGACAAGGCTTTAAGGTGCTGGATTGGAGTTGTTGTAATACCTTGACCAAAAGCCGCATTGGCTACTTCAACCGGATATTTAAATCCTAAACTACCACTTAATTCTCTTGATAAATCAATACCTGTAGATGTTCCAAATCCATATTTTTTGAAGCAATCTTTCATTTCATCTCTATCAATAAAGTGATTAATCATAGTACTTACACCAACGTTTGATGAGTATTCAAACCCTTTATCATAAGTGATTGTTCCCCAACCTTTATTATTCCAGTCACGAATTACGGCATCAGCTACTTCTATACTACCCGATTTAAATGTTTCTTCACCATTATATGTTCCTTTATCAATCGCACACATATATGTATATATTTTCATTGTTGAACCTGGTTCAAAAGCATTAGATACTAATGGATTTTCATAACTAGTTATATTTCTTAAATTTGGGTTAAATGAAGGTGTGGAAGCTGATGCGAGAATATCACCTGTTTTGGCATCCATAACAGTAATCAAAGACCACTCTGGTTCATATTCACTTTGCATATATTGTACTTCTGTTTCAGCAAATCTTTGAATGCTGGAATCTAGGGTTAGATAGATATCTTTACCATCTAAGGCATCTATTCTTTTTTCTTTTGTATCTGGTATTTTATAACCAAAACGATCTTGCTGGTACATTAAATAACCATCAGTTCCTTTTAATTCATCATCAAATTTTGCTTCAATACCTAACTCACCATCAATAGATTCTACGGTATTTCCTGTTTTATCTACTATTTCATTTGTTTTGGCATATCCTAAAATATATGAAGCAAAATCTCCATTTGGATAATATCTTTTATAGCTTTCGGTAAAGTCAAGACCTGGTAAGTTAAGTTCTTCTATTTCACTTTTTTTAAGTTCGGTTAGGTTTTTTCCAACACTACCAAATTCTACTTGATATTTGTCTCCCTCTTTTCCCTTTTGAAGAATGTCTTTTAATGTTTGTTCATCAGAACCCAAAACAGGTGCGAGAGCTTTGGCAGTAGCATCGATATCTTTCACGTGATTTATTTGAGTTTCAGTACTTCTACTTTCATCTAGATAAGCTATTAAGGTATAAGAAGTTACTGTTTGAGCTAAGACATTACCACTCATATCATAAATTGTTCCTCTTTTTGCGGTTAATACTTTAGATACAGTATTTCTATTTGCAGCAAAAACTTTCATGTTTCTTCCATTTATTGTTGGTGATAAGGCTAGATAGCAATAACGGCCAAATAGAACTAATATTAAAAACAAAAAAACAAGAAATATTTTTCTTGGAGTTTTCCATTCTTTGATTTTTTGTTTATTTTTGGCCATGAAATCACCTTCTTATTTATCGATTATAATTATATTATCATTATTATAAGCTAATCCCATCTCTTTGACAACCTTTTGAACATTTTCAAAAGATGTTAATTCATTTACTTTCATGGTTAGGCTTTCATTTGTTTTTTCTTGTTCATCAATGTTGTATTTTATTTCTTCAATACTCATTTTCATTTCACCTACCCATGCTCCACAAAATATTTTTAAACCGAGCATAAGGAAGAAAGCTACTGTAGCATAAAAGTATAATAATCTTTCACCTTTTGTAATTTTTGCTTTATTTTTCTTTTTTGCCATATTATTAGCTCCTTTCTATTACTCTTAGTCTTGCGCTTCTCGAACGAGGGTTTCTTTCTATTTCTTCTTTTGTAGGTTCTATGTTAGCGATTATTTTAAATTTTGGTTTATATTCATCAGGGATTATTGGTAAATTTTGAAGTTCTTTAGGTAACTTACTAACTTCATTAAATATTTGCTTACATATTCTATCTTCTAAAGAGTGAAATGTAATAACGCATATTCTTCCACCTTTATTTATTAAATCTAACGAATCTTTTAAAGCGTTTTTGAAAACGTTTAATTCATCATTAACTTCTATTCTAATAGCTTGAAATGTTTTTCTAGCTGGGTGTCCTACTCTTCTATATTTTTCTGGAACGTTTTCTTTTATTATTTCAGTTAATTCTAATGTTGTTTCGATTGGTTTTACCTCTCTTGCTTTAACGATTCCTTTAGCTATACTATTTGCATATTTTTCTTCACCGTATGTTTTTAATATTTTAGTTAAATCATTAGCCGAATAAGTGTTTACTACATCATAAGCATTTAAGCTTTGATCTCTATTCATACGCATGTCTAAAGGAGCATCTTTATGGAAACTAAATCCTCTATCAGCTTCATCTAATTGTGGTGAAGAGACACCTAAATCGAATAGAATACCATCAACTTTATCTATTCTTTTGTTTATTTCTTCTTTTAAATTAACAAAGTTGGTATTAATTATTTCATAATTGTTTCTAATTGCTTTTAGTTTTTTATCAGCTTCTTTTATAGCTTCTTTATCTTGATCAAAAGCATAGAGATATCCATTTGGTATTTGTTTTAGGATTTGACTGCTGTGGCCGGCATAACCTAAAGTACAGTCTACGATGATGCTTTTGTCATTTAAATTTAGATAATCAATACTTTCGGTTAATAGGACACTTTCATGCATGATTTTCCTCCTAATTTAAATTTTGCGAAAATAAGTTGTCTGCCATTTCAGAGAAATTATCTTCATTTTCTTCGATGAATTTATTCCATCTATTTTCACTCCAAATTTCTAATCTATCACCAACACCAATAACGATTGAGTCTTTAGATAAATCAGCATATTTTATAAGTGGAGATGAAATATTTATTCTTCCTTGTTTGTCAAAGTTTTGTGGGGTTGCACCTGACAAGAAAAACCTCATAAAGTTTCTAGCTTCTTTTACGTTAGGGAGTTCTTGGTAATGATTAATGATTTTTTCCCAGGTTTCTTTTTTGTAGACAAATAAGCAGCCATCTAGACCACGAGTTACAATGAAATTATCACCTAACTCATATCTTATTTTAGCAGGTATTGTTAAACGTCCTTTTT
This sequence comes from uncultured Bacilli bacterium, assembly GCA_944358675.1. Taxonomy (GTDB): domain Bacteria; phylum Bacillota_I; class Bacilli_A; order RF39; family UBA660; genus Coprosoma. The sequence goes on from CALVRN010000022.1 coordinate 17,507, forward strand.
CATCAATTTTTTGATGGTATTCACCCATGAACATTTTTATCACCCACTTTTCCCCACTTATTTTCACTTTACACCACTATTTTACTATTACATTTTATAAAAGTAAAGGGAAAATAGATTATTTCTTTGTTTTTTAATGTCAAATTTACAAAGAACAAAATACCAAAATAAATTTTGGCATTAGCTTACCTCACGGTAAGCTTTTTCTACTTCACAGAAACCTAAGG
>CALVRN010000023.1 GCA_944358675.1 uncultured Bacilli bacterium
TATGCTTAAATTTTGGAAATATTTTCCCGTTAATGTTTACTTTTTTTCGGGACATTTTCCCAAGTTATTGACACTTTATTTATTTTAAAATTTCACACATATTCTATTTTAATTAATTTTTACTTTTTCAGGTGCAATTTCTAATAGTTTTACTCCTGTTATAGTTTTTATAATTGCATTATCAATTTCTTCTAAAATTGATGCCGAACACCTAGCTTTGTTAATAATATCGAATTTATTATTTGAAAAAATCATTCTACTTTTACTGACTGCTTTTATTTGTGAAATTAATGCATATGAGAAATTTGTATATTTTTTGTATTCATTTATTAAATCGATTGCGGTTGCTGTGTCAATTTCATTTTTTGTGGGGTTTTCTAACAATTTTTTTTGTATACTTTTAATAATTTCTTTTGTTATAAGATTATTTAGTGGGATTCTTCCTACACCTGGTTTAGATGATAATGGTACAACTGTAACAGTATCCTTTGAAATATTATCATCATTGTTTAATACAATTGCGAAGTGGGTATGACATAATTCAGAACCAGGATTTACTCCAAAATTTATTTTAACAATGGTACCTCTTTTATATTTAAATCTTCTTTTCTTTTTGTTTTTGATTTCTCCTAAATAAAGGTTTGCTTCTTTTTCCAGCCAGGCATCTATTTTTTCGAATTTTTGATTATTTGATGCTTTTATATCTTCAAATTTTTGAAATGTGTTTTTTAAAGTTTTATTTTGGATAGTGAAATCTTGTTCGTTAACTTTTGTATTCATAAATTTCTCCCTTCTTTTTTTGATAACAATATTATATTTTAAAAAAATTTAAAAAGCAAGATAATAATTAGGTAAAAAAATATTATAAAGTTGAAAAAAATTAATCTTTTTGAATGTAGTGTTTTTATTTTATTTAATTATGATGATGTAGTATAATAATGTTAGTATAATGTTGGTGGTGGGTATTTAATTAGTAAAAAATTAATTTAATAGAGAAGTTAGGTGAATATTATGAATCAAGTTTTTGATGTAAAAAATAATTTAATGGATAATGTAGATTTGGATATAATAAAAGATATAGAGGGTAAATGTTTTAACTTTGAGAGTTTATCACAAAGTGAGATAGATTATTATTTAAATTATATAGTTTATCAAACTAGAGTTTTACTTTCTTCTAAGAAAGGTAAGGATATAAATGATTACAAATTTAATTTTATGTGTGATACAGCTCAGTCTATTATTGCGAGATATTTTGAAAAATTAAATATATCTTATAAACCAGTGGAAACGAGAAGATCAATTACTAGTGACATTTTAGGTCATAGCTTTTTGATAGCAGATTTTAATGTAGATGGTGAACTTAAAAACTATATTATAGATCCAACATATAATCAATTTTATGATGTTGATAGATGTAGTGAAAATAATTTTAAAGTTATTAATGGTGTAGTAGTGAAAACACCTGATTTAGGTTATTTTGCTTTAAAGGGAAGTGAAAATAATCAAAATGTTATAAAAATTTAATTAGATGTGGTTATATGGAATTAACTGAGGAAAATGCAAAAATATATGGTGATTTATTTTATAAAACAAAAACAGGTAATATAAATTATTTTAATTCAAAGTTAGAAATGTCTGGTAGAATTTATATTAAAGGTTTTAGAAATTCTGATGCACATTTGACTTATACTGATAATGAGCTTTTAGAAATGGGGCTTTATTTAGAACCTATTTATAAAGAAAATTTTAAATTAAAAAAATAGTATAATTTTTGTATAATTTCCCACAATAATTATTGAGGAGGGAAGTTATGAAAAAAGTATTATATTTTCTAGTGGCAATAGTTTTACTTACTGGTTGTAGTTGCAGCGCTAACATGGGTAATACACCGACTAAAAAAGTTGAAGAGTATTTGAATAAATACCAAACTAACGATGATGATGTTGTTAGTGATTTAGATGAAGTACTTACAAATGATACAACTTTAACAGCTGATGAGAGAAATGATTATAGTGATTTCATGAAGACACATTATCGTGATATGCAGTATGAAATAAAAGATGAAACTATTGATGGCGATACAGCTACTGTCGATGCTGAAGTTACAGTTAGAAACTATGCAGATGTAGTAAATGAAGCTAATGATTATCGCTTAAATAATCCTGATGAGTTTGATGATAACAATACTTTTGCATCTTATAGGTTGGGTAAGTTAAAAGAAGTAACTGATACAGAAACTTATACAATCACTTTCCATTTGACTAAAGAAAATGATGAATGGAAAATAGATGATTTAAGTGATGATGATTTACGTAAACTTAGTGGTTTATATGGAGTTACTGATGTAAATACAAGTATACCTGATAATACTAATGATAACACTACTGATGATAACAACGGTGTTATTGGTGATATAGTTGATGATGCAACTGATAGTATGACTGATAATAATACAACAAATGATAATAGTACAGATGATAACACTGATAACAATACAACTAATGATAATAATACAAATAATAATTAATTTGTAAACTTAATTATTGTGATGGACATATTTGTCCATTTTTTTGTATATAATTTTTTAGGTGATATAGATGAAGAAATTAATTTTAATACTTCTTTTATTTTTACCTTTTAAGGTTTTTGCTTATTCTACTAGTGCGAAAGCGGCTATTTTAATGGATATGGATAGTGGTAGGGTTATATATGGTAAAGATGTTCATTATGTTCAAAGTGTGGCTTCAATTTCTAAAATAATGACAGCAATAGTAGCTATTGAAAATAGTGATATAGAAAAAGAAGTAACAATTGGTGATGAGATTTTAAAAGCATATGGTTCAGGAATTTATGTACAAATAGGTGAAAAAATTAAATTAGAAGATTTACTTTATGGACTTATGCTTAGAAGTGGTAATGATGCGGCTTTAGCTATTTCAGTAGCAGTTTCAGGGGATACGGATAAGTTTGTTAAGATGATGAATGATAAAGCTAAGGAACTTGGAATGAAAAATACGACTTTTAATAATCCAAGTGGTCTTGATGAGGAAAAAGGAAATTTTTCTTCAGCTTATGATATGGCTTTACTTATGAGTTATGCGATGAAAAATAAAGAGTTTAGAAAGATTACGGGAACTAAAGATCATACGGTTAAGACTGATAAAAATGTTTATAAATGGCATAATAAAAATAAGTTACTTTCTAGTTATAAATATATTACTGGTGGAAAAACAGGGTTTACAAAAATTGCTAAAAGGACTTTAGTGACAAGTGCGAGTAAAGATGGGATGAATTTGACAGTAGTAACAATTAACGATGGTGATGACTGGGATGATCACAAGAATTTGTATGAAGAAGCTTTTAGTGAATATACATCATATACACTTTTAAATAAAGGTGAAATTAGTATATTGGGTGAAAGTTATTATGATAAAGATACACTTTATTTAAAAAATAATTTTAAATATTTACTTAGAAAAAATGAAGAAAGTATTTTAAAGTTAAAGTTTGAAATAAATAAAAAAAGAAAGTATAAAACGGGAGATAAAGTTGGGATAGTTAAGGTTTATTTGGGTGATAAGGTTGTACACGAAGAGGATATTTATGTAAAAAAGGGTAAAGAAAAGGAGAGCTTTTGGAATAAAATTTTAAGCTGGTTTAAACATGATTAATAAACTTTGGGTGGGACTCATTGTAATAGGCTCTTTGTGTTTAATTTTTACTGGTAAAGCAGATGTTTTGAATGCTCAAATACTTTCTTCTGGTAAGGCAACCTTGGAGCTGGTGATGCAGATTTTTCCATTAGTTTCTCTTTGGCTTGGTATTATGAATATTGCGAAAGAGTCTGGGCTACTTTCTAAAGTATCTAAATTTATTTATCCTCTTTTGCACAAAATTTTTCCGGATATTCCTAAAGGTCACGAATCATTTAGTTATATTTCTTCTAATATAATTGCGAATATGTTTGGCCTTGGTAATGCGGCTACACCTTTTGGTCTTAAAGCGATGAAGTCACTTCAAAGCTTGAATAAGAACAAAGAAGAGGCAAGCCGTAGTATGATTACTTTTTTGGTGATTAATACATGTGGGCTTTGTATCATTCCAACTACTATTATTTCCCTTAGAATGCTTTATGATAGTAAAGATCCTTCTTTTATAATGATTCCTTGTTTAACCATCAGTTTTATTTCACTTATATTTGGACTTGTTATTGATAGAATCTGGAGTAAAAAAGGTGGTGGTCATAAGTGAAGATGGCATCAAGTTTGTTTATTCCTATTTTAGTTTTGGTGGTTATTATATATGGTGTTTATAAAAAAATAAATGTTTACGATAGTTTTATAGATGGAGCTAAAGAAGGAGTACCAATGGTTAGTTCGATGTTTTTTTCGCTTTTAGCAATGATATTTGGGGTAAATATATTTTTAAAAAGTGGAGTTGTAGATTATTTTTTTGATTTTTTAAAACCTTTACTTGTATTAATACATATTCCTGCTGAAGTTTTACCGGTGGCAATTATGAGACCGCTTTCTGGAAGTTTTGGACTTGCTTTACTTAATGATATGTATAAAGTGTATGGTCCTGATAGTTTTATTAGTGTTTTAGCTTCAGTTATTCAAGGTTCTAGTGATACAACTATATATGTAATAACTTTATATTTTGGGACTATTGGAATTAAGAAAATTAAATATGCTTTATGGGTTGGATTATTAACTGATTTATTTATGGTTATAACTGCTTTAATTATTGTTCCCTTGTTTTTTTAATTTTTATTATGTATAATTTTTATAGGTGATTTTGATGGAGAGATTACAAAAAATTATAGCAAATAGTGGATACTGCTCTAGAAGAAAAGCTGAAGAGTTAATTTTAAATGGTAAAGTAAAGGTAAATGGTGAGGTTATTAATACACTAGGTAGTAAAGCTAGTTATGCGGATACGATAATTATTAACGGAGTTACTTTAAAATTGGAACCTAAAGAATATGTTTTACTTTATAAACCTAGGGGAGTAGTGTCAAGTGTACATGATGATAAAGGGCGAAAAACAGTTGTCGATATTGTAGAGAGTGAAAATAGACTTTATCCGGTTGGTAGACTTGATTATGATACAAGTGGATTATTACTTTTAACTAATGATGGGGAACTTACTAATTTACTTATTCATCCTTCACATGAGGTAGAGAAAGTGTATTTAGTTAAAATTGATGATATTGTTAATCCTAGCTTAGTTAAGAGTTTAAGTAATGGGGTTGTAATAGATGGTAAAAAAACAGGTAAGGCTAGAGTTAAAATTAAAAAAATAGATAAAAAGAAAAAAAGTTCTTTAATAGAACTTACAATTTATGAAGGTAGAAATCATCAGGTTAAAAAGATGTTTGAAGCAATTGGTTACAAGGTTTCTAAACTTAAAAGAGAGAAGTTTGCGGGGCTTACTTTAGATGGTTTAAAATCTGGTGAATATCGTCATTTAAATATTAAAGAAGTGAAAACTTTATATGCGGTAGCTAAAAATTAGCTACTTTTCTTGATTTTTGTAATAAAATATATTAAAATATTCAATCATATGTTAAAAAAAACAAAAAAAATGTATTTTTGGATATTTATGTGGTAAAATATTAATAGTAAGAGAGGAGCAAATGTTGATGAAAATTTTAAGGGTTAGTGCGAAGAATTTTAAATTGTGTGAAGATGATTTTACTATTAGTTTTGTTCCAACAGCGAACAAAAGTAAAGATGATAAGGAGTTCGAGTTACAAGAAGTTGATGAGAATTTATATACTTTTTCTACTTTGGGTATTATTGGAAAAAATGCTTCTGGGAAAACTACTGCTGTAGAATTACTTTCTTTAGTATATGATATTTTTTCTAATTTTAGGGTGAAAACTACTACTAATTTGTTTAAATTTATTAATAAAACTGTTTACCTTGATATTTGTTTTTACCATGAAAAAAATTTATATAGATATGTTGCTGGTATTTATAAAAATGAAAATCTGCCAGATGATACTATTTTATTTAAAAATCAAAAATTATATAAAAGAGAATATTTAAAAAGTTATGCGAAAAGTTTATTTGACTTTGATAAATATGATGAAATATTTAATAATGTTGAATTACCTGGTGACACATCTATTTTATATACACTTTTAAAAACTATTTTTATGAGAGGTGTTTATTGTCCTAGTGATGATATAATGTATTATAATTATCCTGCTATATTTAGTTTATATAAGTTATTAGATAACAATTTAAATGTAGTTACTTCCATACTTAAAATGTTTGATGAACATTTAGAAAGTATAAAGATGCTTAATGAAAATAAATATAGAATTGTTTATAAAGATTCTAAAACTAGGGAAGTATCTGGTAAGGAACTTTATGATATATTATCAAGTGGTACTAATAAAGGATTTGGACTTTTTACTTTTGTGGTATATTCTTTGAAGAGTGGTTCAGATTTAATTATTGATGAAATCGAAAATCATTTTCATAAAACGTTAGTTGAGAACCTTGTTAATCTTTATAAGGATAAATCTGTAAATAAGAAGAATGCTACTTTGATTTTTACAACACATTATTGTGAACTTTTAGATCTATTTAATAGAACAGATAATATATATATTAGTAAGTATGATGATAAAATAAAATTAGAAAATATGCATGAGGTTTATAAATTTAGACCTGAATTATCTAAAAGTAAAAAATTTTATGAAAACACATTTAATACTGATGTTAATTATGATGCATTAATGAACTTTAAAAAGGAATTGATGTAGTTGAAGTATTTACTGATGTGTGAAGGGGCAAATGAGGAAAAATTAATTAATTTACTTTTAGATTATGATATGTTAAAAATTAATAGGGATGATTTAATTGGTATGAGACCTTATAATGTTAGACAGTTAAAAAATCCCTTTATAAAAACAGAGTTAAAACATTATAACAAGCCTGTTATTATATGGAGAATTGGTGATAAACAAAATGATAAGCTTGTTATTCCTAGAGAATTGAATAATATTGTGCTTAGACAAAACATTTATAAATATTGCACAAAGCCAGAGCTTGAAATTCTACTTATTATTAATGAGAATTTAATGTCAAAATTTAATAAAAGTGGTAAAAATCCTAAAGTATTTGCGAAAGAAAATATTAAATTTAATGGAAAAAAATATGATCAGTCTACATCTTTTTTAGAGGCGTATTATGGTGGTAAAAATATAAATGATTTAGTCAGTAATATAATCGAGTATAAGAGAATTAAAAAAAATCATGCTAAAGATGAGTTATATTTAGCAGATTTATTAAAATAAATTTATTTTGTAAATAGTTAATTGATTTTAACTATTTTTAATTTTGATTTTTATTAATTTGTGGTCACTTAAATTGTTATCAATAACATTTACACTTTCAATAATAAATTCTTTAGAAATGAATATATGATCTGGAGTTTTACAGTTATATGATAATTTAAATGGGTTTACAGGAGGTTTAAAAGTGTTTTCGTTTATTGGGACTAGTTTACAGTTACGCTTCTGCATATACTTTACAAATTTTTGAAATAATTTATTATCTTTGTTTAGATTAAAATCACCAGTTAAGATAATAGGGTAATTATTATTTAATTCAATGATTTGTTTTAAATAAATTAACTGTGTTTTTCGGCCAGTATTGGTTAGGTGGTCAAGGTGAGTGTTTATAACTGTAAACTTCCTTTTTTCTTTAGTTATTGTTGTTACAGTAGCTATTCTTGGAAAGATAGAAAGTAAACTTCTTTTTCCTATTTTATTTATATTTTTTGATAGAGAATAAGTTTTAGTTTTGATAATTTTTAAGTTGGTTATAATAGCATTTTTCTCACCGAAATGAGAATACCATATACTTTTATTATTAAATCTATTTTCACCGGTAAAGTGGTAATTTGGCATAAAAGTTTTTAATCTATTTTCGTAAGTATCAGTAAGTTCTTGAAGACATATGATGTCAGGATTTTGTTTATTTATGAAATCTGCAAAAGCTTTCGCATTTTCTTCACCATCATAATTTTTATTTACGACTTTGTTTTGAATGTTAAAATTAATTATTGATAGTTTCATGTTTCCCTCCATTTAAGAGTATATGAAAAAGAAAACTTAAAATTAGTTTTCTTCTATTTCAATAGCTTCGGTTGGACAACCTTCTGCTGCCATTTTTACATCATCATTAATTTCATCTTTTACTGCTTTTGCTAGTCCATCATCATCAAATTCAAATACTTCTGGACATGTAGCTGTACAGGCACCACAGCCGATACATTTGTCCTTGTTTACGGTTACTTTTGCCATTTTTCATACCTCCATAAAAATTATAAATAAAACTATTAAAAAAAGCAAGTGTTACTTTTAAAATATGACAAAATATGATATTATTAATAATAAGAGGTGGTACGGGTGGCATCGAGAATGGAGAAGTATTACAAAAAAGAGGCTCAAGGTAATTCTAGAACTAAACGTAATACAAGACTTTATAATAGTATTTATTCATATGGTAAGTATAGTAATATTGAAGGAATTGCATCTATTGATAATACTAATGAGATAGATATTACTAAAGTTAAAGAGATGCTGGAGACAAGAGAAAAGTATCAAGCGGAGAGAAGATATAGAAGACTTACTAATGAAAATAAATCAGTTCAAGAGTTACCTAAGGTTCAAAAAAGGTATAAAGAAGATGAAGAGCGAACTTATGATATTATGGATGTATTAACCAAAGCTAAAGAGAAAAAGGAACCGGATGATAAAGAGCGAGTACTTAGTAAAACTAGTTATGATGTTTTAAAAAATATTGATTTGAAGAGAAATGTGAATAGAAAAGATTACTATGATGGTGATGAGTTGGATGATATGATTCAAACAATTTCAAATACTAGCATGCTTAATAAATTAGATGATGCAGATTTAGCAGCCGATATGTTTAGTGATTTGAAAGGGCATAATGAAGATACACAGGTTGGTAATTTAAATAATATAAAGGATTTAATTGAAGAAAACAAGAAGTTTGTAAAAGATAATAAAAAAGAACAAACTATGGATAATTCGTTCTTTACATCTAATTTAAAATTAAGAAAAAAAGATTTTGTTTCATATGATGATGAAGATAAGAAAGGTTCAGTATTTAAAACTATTTTTGTAACAATTCTTATTTTAGGAATTATTGCGGTTATAGGTATTTTAGTTGTTCAAAAGTTAGGTCTTTTTTAAACTTTTGAAGAAAGTTATTAAAGGTATTATGAAAAAAGCTATATAAAGAATGTATATTAATTGATGTTTGAAATAAGCTATTTCTGTACCTTTGGTTGTAAAAATAATGCTTGTTAAAATAGTGATAATTAAACAAACAATAATCATAATGGTGTTGTTTGTTTTTTCTTTGATTTGAAATATTTCTTTTAAAGCTTCTTTGATAAAAAATAAAGATACCATTATTTGAACAAATAAAGCAAGAAACCATTCTAGTGATAATATACTTTCAACTCTATCAATAATATCTAAAACACTTACTCTTTTTAGAAGATGAAAACTAGGATAGTTGTATAGTTCAGATAAATGAATACCAAATATGCTGATGGTTAGAAACATAACATTTAAAAGGGAAAGACCACTTATTAGATAAAATATAAAACTTTTTTTAGGAGAGTAATTTTTAATGTTATTTTTAGGAATTATATTAAGAAGAAATAGAGGCATTATATTAAAACCAATAAAACAAAAGGATCCGTATAAAATGTTATTTGGATTATTATTTAAAATTGGCTTGATATTATCAACATTAACATTTCCAATAAGTCCTGATAGTATAATTATGATAAATATTAATGATATATAAAACATAATAAGACTTACTTTGCTGAAAACATGAAAGTTTTTAGTTATAGTGTAGATGACTGGGAGTATTAGGATGATAATAATTATGGTAGTTGAAGTTCGGTATAAATACTGAGAGTCAATAAAGTGGACTATTATCCAATAACTACATATAGCAAAAATAAATGTTGCGGCAATTAAGATAAGATTTAAGAAAGTCCCAAATTTACCCAGTTTTTCTTTGTTAATTTGAATAATATTTTTATCTGGGTATTTATTTTTTAAATAAGAGTATAGTGAGAAGGGGATTATACCTATAATAATGGCGATTAGAATGCTTATCCCGGAGTCTTGATGAGCACTATTTAGTAGAATTTCAGCGGTTATTTCAATAAAAGTGGCTCTTGTTAAAAACCATAAAAGTGTATTATATTCTAATGAAGCTATTTTTTTCATTATTTATCCTCCTTTATTGTGTTAAGTAAAGAGCCTGTCGCATCTATTTTTAAGTCTGTTTTTACTTTGATATTTAAGTGTGGAAAGTATTTAGAATTCCAATTTTTTTCTAGTTTTTCCCATGTGTTTGGATCATTTTTATATATTAGGTTACCAAAGCCAAAGATATCAGCTTGCCATTTACTTTGGACTTTTTTTATAACTTTAGTTAAATCTTTTTTTAATGATGAACTCCAAGCTTTTTCTATTTTGTTTATTTCTTTATAATCTTGGATATCTATTTTATTATTAATGTTATAAATATCACCAACTCCACTAATGGTTATTTCAATGTTTTTTTCATCAATTATTTTTATGGTTGATTTTAATGAACTTGTTTCAATACTAATATTTTCATTTTGATATTTAACATTATAATTTATTTCTTTAGAATCTCCTTTTAAGACATTGATGGCCCAGCTTTCTTCTTCAGTGGAAAATCCTTTTAATTTATCACCTTTATAAATAGCAAGAGGACCTAAAACGAGATATGATTCTGGTTCAGTTGTTTCTAGATTTTTTTCATTACTTCCTTCTTTAACACTACCATTTATAGTTATAGAAGGTAGAACTGGATCATAACCTTTTTCTAATATTTGACTTATAAAATTACTGTAGGTTATAGATGTGGCAATGGATTTTGTTTCAGAGTTGGATTCAATTAAGGTTGCTATACTTTGTGAAGGGAATGATTCTAAGGGGGAGACTATTTTTAAGATGTTTTTTGCTTTTTCATCTTTAGCTTGGAGTAAGTAAAACTTTTTTCTAGTTTGGGGATTTCTAAGTAGCCAATCAGCTATTTTCAAGAATCCATCTTTAGCAATATCTTCGGATATGACAACGACATTTATATGACCTAAATATACTTGTTTGGGAACAATTTGTTCAATGTCTTTTGAGGCTTCGGCAATAGTTTTACCTTTGCCTGTATATACTGTTGTTTTAGCTTCTCCTTCTTTAGAGGATGTTTGAGCTTTAGGAGAGTTGGCAATTAAGAAGCTTAATTCATACCCATCATCTGTTTTATCAAAGGCAACAGCTGTTACTATTGATAGGTTATTTAACTCTTCATAGCCACCGCATCCAGTTAAGGTTACAGAGATAATAAGTGTTGTTATAATAAGTATTAATTTTTTCATTTTGTCCTCCTTTGCCTATGAGGGTTTAATTTACTTACATAATTAGGTCTGGTGATAAGTTTTTCTTCTGGTGCTTTATATATGGCATTTGATTGATCTTTTTTGGAAAAAGGAGCAAAAGGGGCTAAATAACTGGTTTCTAAGTTTTCTAATGATGATAGTTTTACAAGCCAAATAATAGCAAATGATAGGATACCGATGATACCTAAAACACTCGCGGCTAATATAAAGATAAAACGCCATGATCTAATACCATTCATGAAGTCAATATCAGTAAAGATTAAACTACATATGGATGTGAAGGCAACAACTATAACGGTTATTGGTGATACAATTCCAGCATCTACAGCGGCCTGCCCTAAAACTAAAGCACCAACAATACTCATTGCGGCGGACATACTGCTTGGACTTCTTAAATCACTTTCTCTTAAAATTTCAAAAATTGTTGTGAGTAAAATTATTTCAAAGGTTGTTGGGAAGGGGACTCCTTCTCTTTGAATGGCTAAAGATATTAATAGTTTATCTGGTATTGTATTTTGGTCATAGGTGGTTATAGCTATATATATGGCTGGTGTAAATATTGTTATGATTAAGGCTATTGTTCTTAGGACTCTAGTGAAGGTGATGTTTGATGATTTTTGATTTTCATCTTCGGATGTATGAAGGTAATCAATAAAAACATTTGGTAAGATTAAAGTAAAAGGACAATTTTCAACAAATATGACTATTTTTCCTGATAGTAAAGCTTGTGAGACAACATCTGGTCTTTCACTACTTTGAATTTGAGGAAAAACGGATTTATTTTCTATTAAATAGTCTCTAATATTACCACTATCTAAAACACCATCAACATCTATTTTTTTTAATCTTTTTTTTATTTCCTTTAATTTTTTTGGATCAGCGATACCATTTATGTAAGCAATACTAACTCTTGTTTGGGTTCTTCTTCCTAATTTCATTTCATCAAACCAAAGGTTTGAATCTTTAATTCTTTTTCTTATTAATCCTAAGTTTTTAGAATGACTTTCGGTGAAACTATCTTTGGAACCTCTTAGTATTGGTTCACTTGTGGATTCGGTGACACCTCTATCTAGCTGAGCTCTTGTTTCCATGATAATTGCTTCACTAAATCCATCGACAACAATAATTGTAAAACCACTTGATAAGAAATAGGGAAATTGAGTGTAATCGTTTATGGTAAATAACTGACTATTGAATAAACTATTTTTTAGGGCATCAAAAATATTTTGGAAAAGATTTTTATTAGTTTTAGTATATAATGTTCCTTTGATAATAAAGTCACTGATTGTGCTGGCTTGTGATGAACTTTCTAGAAAAATAATACCGATATTTGTTCCTTTGAGGTTTATAAGTCTAGTGTTGACATCGGGACTATTTCCGTATAGTTTTTTTGTTTTTTCAATTACTTTTTTAGCGTTTTTTTCTATTTTTTCCATAATATCCCTGCTTTCTTTTATATTATGGACAAAAATATTCTAGTTTATGTTATAATTTTTGTAATGTGGAATTAATTTAAAAAAAACTAATGTTTGTGTGAAACTTTTTTGATGATTTTTTATTAAAATGTTTCACACTGAATAAAGTGAGGATAAATATGGAAGAGGTTTTAGTTAAGTGTGAAAGATTAGATCATTTTGGTAGAGGAATTGGTTATGTTTTGGGAAAGATTATTTTTGTACCTGATTTGTTACCGAATGAGGAAGCTTTAGTTAAGATTATTTTAGATAAAAAAAAGTATATGGTTGGTGAAGTTGTTCAGTTAGTTAAAAAATCTAATTATAGAATAGAGCCTAAATGTCCATATGAAAACTGCGGATGTGCACTTAAAAGTTTAGATTATTTAAAAACTTTAGAATTTAAAAAAGATAAGATTATAGATATTTTGAAAAGGTATGGAGAGATAGAAGGCGTAGTTAAAGAAATAGTCTTTAGCCGAAACATTTATGCTTATAGGAATAAAATAACTTTGAAGGTTAAAGATGGTAAGATAGGTTATTTTAAAAATGGAACAAATGATTTAATAGAAATTAATAGATGTGAAATAGCAAGTAAAAAAAGTAATGAGATAATTAAGGTTTTAAAAAATTCTGATTTAAGTAATGTTAGAGAGATTGTTATTAAAGATTTTGGTGAAGTAATGCTTATAATTAAAGGTGATATGAATATAGAAGAATTAAAACCTTTAGTAAATTCAATTTATATTAATGATAGATTAGTTTATGGTAAGAAATTTTTAATAGCTAAGTTAGGTGAATTTAAATTTTATGTTTCTAAAGATTCATTTTTCCAAGTTAATATGGATGTTGCTTTAAAACTTTATAATAAGGTTTTGGAGTATTTAGATGGTGGAAAAAGTGTTTTAGATTTATACTGTGGAACAGGTACGATTAGTTTGTTTTTGAGTAAATATTTTGATGAGGTAACTGGCACAGAGATAAATGAAGAAGCAGTTAAGTGTGCATTTTTGAATAAAGATTTAAATAATATTTCCAATGTTAGATTTATATGTGGTGATGTAAGTAAGGAGATTCACCATTTGAAGGCTGATAATATTGTAGTGGATCCACCTAGAAGTGGACTTACTAATGAAGGAATTAATGATATTTTGAAAATTAGTCCCGAAAGGTTTGTCTATGTTTCATGTGACCCGATGACTTTAGCTCGTGATTTAAAATTATTTAAGGAAAAATACAAAGTAAAAGAGGTAACTTTGTTTGATATGTTTCCGTGGACTTATCACGTGGAAAGTGTTTGTTTACTTATTAGAAAGTGAATGATTTGAGTTTATAAATTTGAGGGGATATTTATGGATAGTAAAGAGAGTAAAAAAATACATAAAGTAGTTGTTATAGCTTTAATAGTAATTTTAATAGTTATCTTTGTAATTTTATTTAAGTTTGTTTCTTTTGGGTATAGTATTAAGCATGTGAGTTATTCATATAATGATGATAAGTTAATTAATTTAGGAGTTCCCAAGTTTTCATTTTTAATGCAGAATAATGAAAATAATTATTCATTTAAAAGTTTTAGAGGTAAAGATGTTTTAGAAAAAGAAATGAAAGATTATTTAAAAACTTTAAGTAATGTGTCTTGTAAAAATACAGTTTATTATTATGATGAAAGTTCAGATATAACAATTATTAGTTATTCGGTTACTAGTAATATTTTATATAGTACGATTTCTTATTCAGTGAGGAATGGTAATTATTGTAATCAGTTTTGGGCAAATGATTATAGTGAGAAAATAGGTGGCTATAGTGTTAAAAGTATGGATACAGATAATATAGTGGTGGCGTTTTATCCTTCGGTTAGGATAAATGAAGATACAGTTTTTACGGCAGAGTTAATGGTAACAGACAAGAAAAATGATAAAACACTTGAAATTTCCAAGGGAAGCTTTGAAATAAAAGATGATGAACTAATATATTATAGAGATGATTTTTATGATAAAGATGATAATATAGATATTCCAGATAAATCAGTGTTTAAGATAGATGATAAAAAATTAATTTTAGAGGATAATTATTTATCTAACTATGAAGATGAAATTATTTTAAAGTGAGGCTTATATGAAAAAGTTTTTGTCAAAAGTAAAGAATGATTTATTTGCTTATAGTTTTTTGTTTTTAATTATATTTTTGTTTATCTGTTTTATATTATTTTTATTTAACATCAGGTTTAGATTATGGTTTATTATTTTAATGACAGTTATTTTTCTTTTAAGTTTGATTGCAGGAATTATTCAGATTGCAATTAGAGAATCTAAAATAGTAAAAATTATAATTATCATATTAACTGGTTCACTCATATTATTTTGCCTTTTCTTCTATAAAGTTTTTTTAGCTATATTTTCATTTTTCCTATGTCCAGAATATGTGACAACACTTGGTGGAACAAAATATGTGGCTGTGGTTAATCAAGGTTTACACAATGCTAGTATTTATTATTATGATTATTATGGTCCATTTTTAATGGGAACAAATGAGAGAGTTTATGGAATTAGTAATTATAATCCTTTTACAGATAATGAAACTGAATTACATTTGATTTATTTTGATGATGATGGAAAGAAAATATATGAAAAAGATGTTAATTATGAGAATGGAAAAATAGTAGATGAAAAAGAGTCTGATAATTATGATGCAAAAATAGAGGTTCCAACAATTAATGATAATGTTTTATATGAAGTTAAATTTGATAAAACAGTTATTAGAGTTAGAAAGACCGAGGATGTAATGCCACAAAATATGGCGGTTAGTGTTTATAAAAGTACTGATAGTGGCAAGAATTTTAAATGTGTATCAGATTCTATCATAGTTAGTCAAGAGGCTAAGTTTATATTTTTAGATGAAAATATAGGTTTTATTATTTCAACTGGTAATATTTGGCTTAATAAGACTAGTAAAGATTTATATGTAACAACTGATGGTGGAAAAACTTTTGAAACATCTAAATTTAATTATAAAAATGATGATGTAGAATATATGAGTACCATAGATTTTCCATATTTTGAAGAAGATATTTTACATTTAGAATGCTCTATCTATACTTTAAATGATAAGCGAGATGGATATAAAGATGTTAAGTTAGATTTTATAAGTGAAGATAATGGGTTAACTTGGAATTTGAATTGATTTAGGAAAATAAAATCTATTTCTTATCATTTTATTTTTCTGTAGGAAAATAAAATCCATTTTTTGTTTGTTTGTTTTCCTGTAGGAAAATATAATTATTTTTGAGGGGGTTTTATGTATAAGTTTTTAGATAATAAAATTGTTTATATGATAGATAATACTGAAAAAGGTGTTTTAGAGTTTAGAGTAAA
>CALVRN010000024.1 GCA_944358675.1 uncultured Bacilli bacterium
TTCTAATACTAATTCATTTATATATTTTTGTTCTATCAAATTAGAAGAAATATATTTTCTCATAGCTACAAAAGCATCCATAATAGCAATACTAACTTGAATAGCTGTCTTAGATTTTAATATAGTTGCAAGCATTGCCACACCTTGTTCTGTAAATACTCTCACGGCATATCTACGTCCACCGTGAGTACTTACACTTGAGGTCGAAAATCTCGACCTCAAGTTCATCATTTCAGCATCAGTTAAAAGAAAACTAAATCTTTCTGGAAATTTATTGATATTATTTTTTACAGCTTCATTAATTCGCTTTGTTTCAACGTTATAAAGCTTTGCTAAATCTCTATCTAACATCACTTGTTTTCCTCTTACTTCATAAATTAAATTTTCTATTTTTTCTTGAATCACCAGTTCTTGCATATATCATCACCTATATATAACATACGATAAAAAAACAACATTTCCTTTTAAAAAATAAAAAATACTTTATTTTTAGCTTATATAATCTGCTTTACTCTATTTATTAATATTTTACACACATCCATATCGCCAATTAAAGTAATAGAAAATGTTTTATAACCTATTCTATTTATACTTGCCCCGCAGTGATAAACAGTTTTGCCATCCAATATAAAATATCTATCATGAAAAGAATTATCATAAATGATCTTTAAATTATTATATTGTTTATTATATTTAAATACATCTTGTTTGGTAAGTAAATTATTTGGTTTAGTTACAATAATAACATTAACTTTCAACCTTTTAATTATATCTAAAATTGTATTATCCGCATAACCATCTATTATAATTAAATCTTTTTTAGCCTCCTTAAATATTTCTTGAATCTTAAAATAAGCATCATAAATTTGTCCATCAAAATATATTTCATTTACTTTTTTCTTTTCTTCTAGCTTTTGAAAAGAATTTTCTAAAACTTTAATCTTATCATGATCTTCTAATACTAATTCATTTATATATTTTTGTTCTATCAAATTAGAAGAAATATATTTTCTCATAGCTACAAAAGCATTCATTATTTTGATACTTACCTGAATCGCTGTTTTAGAATGAAGTACACTAGAAAGCATAGCCACACCTTGTTCAGTAAAAACATAAGGTTTATATCTACGCCCACCTTGCACTTTTGAGGTTCCAAAGTGGAACCTCAAAATATTAAATTCTTCTTCAGTCAATTGAAACATAAAACCTTCTGGAAACCTATCAATGTTTCTCTTTACTGCCTTATTAATATCTTTAGTACCATTTGCACATTCATAAAGTCTGGCTAAATTTCTATCTAACATCACTTGTTTTCCCCTTACTTCATAAATTAAACTTTCTATTTTTTCTTGAATCACCAGTTCTTGCATATATCATCACCTATATATAACATACGATAAAAAAATAACATTTCCCTTTATTTATGAAAAAAATAACCAGATAACTCTGATTATTTTTCATTTATAATTCGCTTACTTGTTGTATAAGTAACTATAAAATATCCTCCATATATAACAACAATAAGTAATGCGGTTGTAAGTATTGAAGTCATATTACTAGTCACACTCATACTTTCCATAATCGTATTCGCACACATTATGCCAAATATTGAGTGAATAATGGCAATTACAAGTGGGAACATAAAGAATATAAATATTTGTGTAAATAAAGCTTTATTTAATTTCTTATCATCCACACCAATACGCCTTAACATCTGATATTTTTCCTTATTATCACTACTATCAGATAATTCTTTCAAAGCAAGTATAGCTGCTGAGGAAATTAAAAATATAACTCCCAAATATAGACCGATAAATATCATAATAGCCCTTAAACCCGTACTTGCTGTATAAATATCTAATTTTGTATCAGCTACTGCCCCATTAGAATTTATCTCATCCATATATTCTCTTAAATTTTCTTCAGCTTTATTTTTATCACCTTTATAATTTGCTGCCAAATAACTTCTAATTGTCTCATTTGAACTAATATCTACATTATCAGGTACCACGACAATACCAGTATTAGTTTTATTACCACTCATTTGTAGTAACCCTTCCTTGCACTCATCATATTTATTGTGATACTCTTTATCACCAATTTTAATCGTTACCCCTTTTTCCAAAGCCATATTTTCATATTCTATCATTTGAGGATAATCAGCAACTAAAATAAACTCATCATCATTTAAACTGTAAGTATCTCTTCCATAAAATGAAGCAAACTTATTATAATCTGATATTTTCATAACAGGTAGATAACTATCAACCATCAAATAAGGGTAACTTTTTAAAACATCATCTAATATTGGAGTAAGTAAACTTCCAACTGTCACACTTTCAAATCCATAAGTATTGCCTCTGGCATATCCACTAAAGTTATCAGTACTATATCCAACTTTATCTAAAATATCTGTCTTTACATCTTTAGTCTCTTCCGCATAAGATGCAATAACTATATCAGCTGGTGTTCCATAAACTAAATCATTTTTTAAACTTACATTAATACTCCAAGCTGATGAAAAAATTGTAATTGTAAAAAACAAAAGCAAACAAATAATACTCATAGAAAATACAGTTGTATTAACCTTACTGTTTATCTGTCTTAAAGTAAATATATTTAACCCTTTTAAATATAACCTCTTATTACTTTGAACTAACTTCAAAATAAATCCTGACATAGAGAAAAATAACAAAAATGTTCCAATAATTCCAAGTAATATAGAAAGTCCAAATAAATCTAAACTATCAAGTCTTTGCGTAGCTAAATAATAAGCAAACCCTAGTATTCCTACTGAAATAATAAATAATATCAAAGAAATAGTCAAATTACGTGTCTTAATCTTTTCACCTTTTTTAGCCGCATTAAGTAAATCAATTAGTTTATATTTAGTAACCGCAAACACATTAAATACCATAACTATTAAATAAATAATCGCATAATACATTACTGTTTTAAGCATAGCGGTCTGTGAAAAGACAAACTCAAACCGAGACATATCAGCCTCAAATAATTTAGCTACCACAATACTCATAAATTGTGAGGCAATAATTCCAAGCCCAAGTCCCACAGCAAGTGAAATAAATCCAATTATCAATGTTTCCATTAAAAGAATTTTTGAAACTTGTCTCTTACCCATACCTAGAGTAAGATAAATACCAAACTCCTTTTTCCTTCTTTTAACCAAAAACCTACTTGCATAAATAATTAAAAAACCTAAAATAACCGCGACTAAAATAGAAACACCACTTAAAAATTCATTCATAAGTGAAATAATTTCTTTTTCAGTTTCCGTAAGTTGTAACATAGCTTCTTGACTATCAAGTGCATTAAACACATAAAAGATAGCTACACCAAGCACCAAAGTTAAGAAATATATTGCATAATCCTTAAAACTTTTTTTGATGTTTTTAATGGATAACTTAAAGAGCATCATTCATATCCCCTCCAAGTAATGTCACAACATCGATAATTCTATCAAAGAACTCTTTTCTAGAATCATCACCACGAGTAAGCTCATTAAATATTTTACCATCTTTAATAAAATATATTTTAGAGCAGTAACTAGCCGTAAAAGCATCATGAGTAACCATCAAAATTGTCGCTTTTAAATTCTTATTAAGTTCTCCTAATTTTTCTAAGAGCATTCTACTACTTTTACTATCCAAAGCTCCCGTTGGCTCATCAGCTAAAATAAGCTTAGGATTCGTAATAATTGCTCTAGCTGAAGCGACTCTTTGTTTTTCACCACCACTCATTTGATAAGGATATTTATTTAAAACATGTGTAATATTAAGTGTTTTAGCTACTTCTTTAATCTTATCATCAATCTCTTTTGGTTTTCTTCCCTGAATAGTTAAAGCAAGTGCGATATTTTCATAACCAGTTAAAGTATCAAGTAAGTTAAAATCTTGAAAAATAAAACCTAGATCTTCTCTTCTAAATTTATTTAACTTATCACCCTTAAGTTCAGTAACATCAGTCCCATTAATCAAAATATGACCACTTGTTACCTTGTCAATTGTTGAAATGCAGTTTAACAAAGTAGTTTTACCAGAGCCAGAAGCTCCCATAATTCCAACAAATTCTCCTTCTAAAACATCAAACGAAATATTATCTATCGCTTTAGTTAAATTAGAGCGATTTCCATAATATTTTTCTACATTTGCCACTTTCAAAATTTTATCCATTTTCCTCACCTCTGCCACTAATTATACTCACATATCTTTTATATAACAATTTATTAACCTTACAAATTCTTACACTTTCGTAAGAAAAAAACTCCTTAAAGAGTTTTGTAATGTTCCGTGCCTTTAGAAGTAACAACATAATTTTTGCCATCTTTTTCAATTAACTTATACTCTATTAACTTATCAAAAGAGCTTAACCAAAGATTATTAACATCTTCACTAGAATTAAGTTTTACTTCATAATCTCCTGCCACAATCTTTTTCTTACTTTTAGAAAGTGTATTTCCTCCTAAAATAGCCTCCTCAAGTAAAATCGCACTCTTTTCATTTAACTTTACTTTTTTATCTATATTATCAAAAGAAAAAACAAAATCCATATCATCAACCTTAAAAGTTAATGGATCATTTTCACCTCTATTACTCTTTACTTTTAGTCCCATAATTTCCATCTCCTATCATCTTATCTGTAAAAGAACCGATCGGGAACACAATCTTAACTGTCGTTCCCACACCTAAAGTACTATCAATTAAAACATTATTACCTAAAGCTAAACATAACTTCTTAACTAAATAAAGACCCATACCAGTTGAATTATATTTACTTCTACCATTCTCACCAGTAAATCCTTTTTCAAAAACTCTAGGTAAATCCTTCGCACTAATACCTATTCCATTATCTTGAATAATCAAACTAACACTTTCTTTATCACTTACTGAATATATCTCTATTAACGGATTATCTTGTGTATACTTAATACTATTAACAATAATCTGATTAATAATAAATTCCATCCATTTACTATCCGTTCTAACAAAAACATTTAAATCACGCATATCTAAACGAATATTTTTTTCAAGAAAACTATTTTTATTACGAATAATCACCTTATTTATTATATCATTTAACTTACAGTTTTTAATTATATAATCTTTTTCAGGCATTTGACTTCTCGCATAAAACAAAATCATCTCGATAAAACCATCAATTTTTTTAGCTTCTTCATTAATACTATTTGTAATTT
The DNA here is from genome assembly GCA_944358675.1 of uncultured Bacilli bacterium. Taxonomy (GTDB): domain Bacteria; phylum Bacillota_I; class Bacilli_A; order RF39; family UBA660; genus Coprosoma. Next base: position 5,213 of record CALVRN010000024.1, read on the forward strand.
TATTTTTATTATTCTCAGTAATCAAATTTATTGCCGCAAGCGGTGTTTTAATCTCATGCACCCAAAGTTCCATAAACTCCTGAAACTCCTCCTGCATAAACTTATACTTATTTATCTCTTCTATCTTATATTTATCAGTTTCTCTTAAAACATCAAGTAATATCTTACCTTCTGTAAAATAAGCCTCATCCATTGCCTCATGTATTAATGTCTTATTATCAATATTATTTAAAATACTATATAAATTATCATAAAATGTTTTCTTCTGATAAAATCTATAAAAAAACATAAATAAACCTAAAATAATTAGTAAAAATAAAATCATCATTATACCGGTATAATAAACTCTAAATACCATCAAAATAAAAGTAATCAAAGTAACAACCACAAAGTATATAAAAATTAAAGGAATTCTCTCTTTAAAATAATCTATAAACTTCATAATATAATATAACCCCATCCTCTTCTCGTTTCAATAACATCACTAAAACCTAATTCCTCTAATTTCTTACGTAACCTTGTAATATTAACTGTTAACGTATTATCATCCACAAACATCTCACTATCCCATAAATAACTCATCAAATCATCACGGGAAACAACCTTACCTCTATTTTCAAGTAAATAAGTCAAAATAGAAAGTTCATTTTTAGTAAGTAAAACATTTTCTCCTTTATACTCAATAACCCCTTTAGACAAATTAACCTTCATTCCTTCATATTCTAAAACATGACTAACCTCTGGTTTACTTCTTTTTAAAACAGCCTCCATATGAGCAAGTAAAATCTGCAAATTATAAGGTTTAGTTATAAAATCATCCGCTCCATAATTCATGCATATAAGCTCATCCATCTCACTATTTCTACTTGTTACAATAATAATTGGTGTTTTTTTCTCTTTTCTAATCTCCCTGCACAAATGCATTCCATTCACTCCTGGAATATTAATATCCATTAAAATTAAATCCACATCAATTTTCAAAATATCATCTAATGTATTTTCAAATTTATCTATAATTAAAACTTCATATCCATTATTTTTTAAAAAATTAGATAACTCTTCTCTAATCTTAACCTCATCTTCAATGATTAATATCTTATGCATTTGCATCACCTTTTTAATTATAACAAAAAAAGAACTTATCATAAAGTCCCAATTAACGGTGACATTTAGAAACATAAACTGATGTGATTAATCCCATTCTCTCGTAAAAATCATCTAGTCCATACACAGTACCATCGTTCGCATAATTACCATCGGAATCAAAAATATATCCCTCAAAATAAGAACCATCATCAGTAATTTGCTTCTTTAAATCTCCATAACTTTCTTTAAATAACTCACCTTGCTCGGAAGACATTTGCGCCGGTGTTAAAACATAATACACATCCACCGGACTAGCTCCTGCATGAATAAATAAAATCATCCCTTTAGCAGCCCAGTCCATACCTTGCCTCGTAATTGTATAATCATTATAATCTAATCCATATCTTTGTTTCAAATTTTTAAACCACTTAGTTCCTGATACCTTCATTTTAAATGCACTATCATGAAAGTTAATATCGGTTAATTTTTCTGTTGGCGCATCACTATGCACACCAAACGAACGAAAGCTGCCATCAGGCGCAATTAAAATTCCTTTTACATGCCTAATATTTAACATTATATTCCTCTTTTCTTATTCAATTATAACACTTTTTTAAAATAAATTATATTTTTTTCTCAAATACATACAATAATAATGGTGATAAAGTGAAAAATTTAATTAAAAATATTTTAATTCCTGTAATTATGGGTGGCATAATCGGTTTAATTATAAATCCATTTATGAACTATCAAGATCTAAATAAGCCACCTCTTTCTCCACCGGGCATAACTTTTCCAATTGTTTGGACTATTTTATACATTATTATGGGCTATAGCTTTTATAAACAAGATGAGCAAAATAAAACCATTTACTATACTCAGTTAGTAGTAAATGGCTTATGGTCTATTTTCTTCTTTGTTTTTAAATGGTATTTATTCTCCTTTATATGGATAATTTTACTAATTATTTTAGTCATTATTATGATAAAAGAATTTTATAAATTAAATAAATTATCAGGTTTAATAAACATCCCATATTTAATATGGCTAATATTCGCCGCATATCTTTCATTTGGAATATATATCTTAAATTAAAAAGCAGTGGTGAAAACTGCTTCGTGAGTATAGTTTAGAAAAAGCTAATTAATCATATATCACATCCTTCTAGAGTTCTTTCTTAACTCTGTAATAATCATATCAATAACTTATGGAAAAAATTTGATAAAATTGTGGAAAATTATGGTATCCATTTAGGATGCCATTTTTGTCTTTAAATTTTTTATCCATATTATATCATTAATCTTTTCTTTAATAATATTTTTAAAACAAGTAATAAATTTTGCTATAGCAAACGTAAAGATAATCAAAATAAATATTGATAAAACATTACCAAAAACAATATTACTCGGCATTAAATTCAAAGTAACCAAAGTTTTCATAATAGCCCCCTGCACCAAATAAATATAAAGTGTATTTTGTCCTATTTTAGTAAAGATAGTTTCCTTTTTAGAAATAACCTTAAAAAACGTAATACTAACAATTATACTAAATATATAAAATATAATTCTCTTTAAAAATACACTTAATAAATCACCTGTTATTTCATAATAACTATATTTTCCTCGAAGTAACCTAAAAGGTAAAATATCATCGTAAACAAAAGACAATATAAGTATCAAAACTGAAAAAACTATAAATGTCTTTTTAAAGTTATCACTTTGAAGTTTTTCAATTAATTTTAAATCTTTCGCATAAAAACCAATTACATAAAAAGGTAAAAACGTAAATGTTCTAGCAAGTGATGCCCATTCTCCAATAAATGGAATAAAACCAATAAACAAAGATATTATAAATGAAAGAGGTATCATCACTTTATAACTAATTTTATCAAATAGATACTCTAAAATTAAATATGTAATCATTGTTACCAAAAACCAATAAGTATATCTAGGATATAAAACATTAAAACTAAAATTCATTATATTTAAAACAAAAGAGTAATAAATAGTTACAATCATTTGCCACACTAAATAAATCTTTAACATACTTAAAATTCTTTTGCTTCTTTTACTTTTTGATGAAAAATAAGCCGAAATAAAGAAAAAACATTGAATCATAAAAAGTGAAAAGAATTTATAAAAATTATCATCATATCCATAATAATCAGCACACGCACTAAAAACATGTCCAAGTATAATAAATATAATTAAAATTCCTTTTGCATTATCAAAATATTTTATTCTCATTTATTTATCCTCTCTTTCCTAAACACTATAATTTTATTAATCAAAAATAAAATTAACGTGAAAAAAATTCAAAATAAATATGAAAAAAACTTCAAATTAATGAAGTTTATTTAAAATAAATAGCTCTTTTACCAAACAAATTATACATTTTTTGAAATTGACTCTTACGATATTTTTCTATATCTCCAGTATAAGGATCAGAAACATATACATAATTATCATTAAATCCAATAACAACCACACTATGCAATGAACAAATCCAATTAATTTTTTTACCAGAAGCTTTATGTGTCCAATCCGCACATACTGAAGTGTTTTTTAAATTAATTGACACCCACACTTGAACTGGTTTTCCACTTTTAACTATCTCTAAAACTTGACTTAATGAATGTCCTGTATAATCAACCATACCAGATTTATATTTACTAGCTAAATTAATAATTGGCTTTTGATATACTCCGTAACCGTGCTGGTCCCTTGGATCTCCAACAAACTCAATTTCTGGATCTCCACCATATCTTATACCATTCTCCCAGTGTACTCCATCACCTTTAGCTAAATTATTAACAAGTGTTTCTGGAGAAACATTAATTCCATAATACTTAAGCATCAAGTATAAAGCAATGGTTTCACAGCCATTTGGATAATTAGGAAACTGTGAATATGTTGGAAAATTATTAATCATAACTGTTTTGGCTCTTATAGTAATCTTTCTTTCCCTAATTGTTTCATTACCCAGTTTATCAGTTACCTTATAGTATATTGTATAAGTTCCTGGTGTATTATAATTAACTTTAGAATCATCGACAGTAAACTCTAAATCACCAAACCTATCATCTTTAGCAGAAACGTTCTTTTTCAAATCCGGTTTATTGCCAGCTTCCACACTTAAATTAGTAAGCCCACTAAATTTAACAGAACCTTTATACTCTAATATTGTTAATTTTGCTTTTTTACTAGTTTTATTATTATATTTATCAGTAGCAGTTATAGTAACCTCATGTTCACCAACAACTTTTTCTACATCACTCATTTTTAAATCTACTTTAGACAAATCATTAACCTTATCAACAAATTCTTCTACCTTAGGTAATTCTTCATCCATATACTTTTGAACATCTTTAACCATTAAATCTGGTGGTGTTGTATCTTTTATATTGACAACAACCTTAAATTCTTCTCCATCAATAGTTAAAGTAATTTCATGTTTTCCTACCTTTTTCAAACTACTTAATTTAGGTTCAAATTTAACTTTCTTAAAATTATCTTTTAAAATATAATCTGAAGTTAACTCTTCCCCATACTCGGCAGTAATATTATCATTAATTTTTTTAGCAATCTCACTTCTCTTATAAAACTTATAACCTAAAAAAGCCAATATTAAAACAAGTATAATAATCAATACAATCAAAATAATTTTTTTAATAAATCTTTTTTTCTTCTTTTTTTCACATTCTAAAATAGCTAAAGAAATATCTTTTTTTCGTGAAACTTTTTCTCTTTTATTATTTTTCTTTTTCCCCTTACTTCCCATTCACTTCACACTCACTACATATTAATTATATCTCAAGAAAAAAGAAAAAGCTAGACCTTAGCTTATATCTTTTTAAGAGTACCTTTTTTAAGCATATTTAAAAGTTTTATATTTTGTAAAGCTGTACCCTTATAATTATCTATTCCATTAGCCGCAGCTATTCTTTTTCTATTAGCAAAACTAGAATCAACACCTATAGATTTTAAACCATCAACAAAAGATAATCCCTTATAATCAGTCTCATAATAACTAGCACCTAAACTTCCACCTTTTAAAACCCTAAGTAAATTATCATTTTGTTTAGCTGTTCCTTTATAAGTATCGGTAAATCCAGCCTCTGCATAAAGTTTAGCCCTTGAATCAAATGAACTATCATAACCAACCGATTTTAAACCATCGACAATTGATGTTCCATTATAACCACTTAAATCAGGTAACTCTCCTCTATCTTCATTATTTTCGCCCCGGTTATCAAAAATATCCCTATAAAGTATATCCATATCTACATTACCACTTATACCATTTACCTTACCAGATGAAGTATATTGCCACATATCATACTTACCACGATAAGTATTATTATCATTGTATTGAGCAACCCATATCGTATATTTTTCCTCTAACTTTTCATAATCTAAATAAGTTGTAAAGAAATACTTATTCGCATATATTCCAGCCCAATATCCAGCTTTTTCTATCACATCACAAAAAGCCTCACACATACTCGTTAAAGTTTTCTTCCCTAGATTAATTTGTGATTTATCTTCTATATCATAGTAAACCGGTAAATTAAGTTCTCTTCCCTTAAGCCATTTTAATACAACATCAGCTTCCTTCTTCGCATCACTTACACTCTTCGCATAAGAATATAAATAAACACCAACTGGAATTCCTACTCCTCTAAACCCTTCATAATTTCTTTCAAACTTTTCATCCTTTTGACTTTCATATTGACCATAACCTATACGGATAATAACAAATTCTATTCCATCATCCTTAACTTTTTTAAAATTAATATCACCTTGATATTTAGATACATCTATTCCTCTATATTCCATTTCACACCTCCTAATTTTATATATGAGAAAAAGAAGTAATTGGGAACAATAAAAAACCACAAAAACTATTTTTTAATAGCCCTTTGTGGTAATAACATATTAATTTTTTTAGAAACCTTATATTCTATAGCTTGCTCATCATTTAAAGAAACAAAAGCATGATCACCATCATGGTTAAATCCAAGTCTTGGTTCCCCACTTTCAAAAATAACTTTAAAATCATCAGTCATAAATGTATCTATATATTTACTATATTTATGAATATCAAAATTTTCTCCATCTTTATAAAGAAGCTGTGAAATAGCCTTTAAAGTACTCTTACCAGGTAAACCTTTCAAAATAGTTACTTCAAATATTCCATCATCTATCCTAGCTTCTGGAAAAAGTTTAAATCCCGCAAAAGTTCTTGTATTAGAAACAAGCATTGTCATAGCTGAAGTAATTTTATTTTCTCCATTCATTTCATAACTAATTTTAAGCGGTTTATGAATAACATCAGGCATACACGAAAGCCCAACTAAACCTGAAAACAAATAATAACCCATCTTACCAAATGTCTTTTTAAAACTCTTTGGTGTCTCATAAGTTAAGTTAGTAAATGTTCCACAGCAAGATACATATGAAAAAGGTATTCCATTTGCTGTAATCATATCAACAGGTACAATCATACACTTATTTAAATTCTCATAAAGTCTAACCGATGAATAAACAGAACCTTGATATAAACCTAAATTATCAGCAGTATCATTAGCTGTTCCAGTTGAAATATGTGCATAATTACTTCTTTGCTCTACTTCACCAAAAGCTCTAAAAGCTTCACCTAAAGTTCCATCTCCACCCATAGTAACAATTAAATCACTCTCTTCATTCGCATCCTTAACAAGTTCTATACTGTTACCAGGATATCTACTCATCTCCTCACTTACTTCTATTCCTTGTTTACTTAAAGTCATATTCATACTTTTTAAAACATCTTCATTCATTCCAGTCGCATTTGGATTATATATTATTGTTGCTTTCACAAAAACTCACCTCATAGAAAAAGATTATACATCAAAATGTCAAAATTGACAAACTTCTATATAATCTAAAAACGGGCATATTCATCAGTCTTATATAAAGTTCCATCTATTTCAATATAAATTGAATATTTACCAATTAACCCTGATTTATTAATATATTTAGTTGCTGTAATATTCTCATCATCATTAGAATTATTACCCAAATCAACACATAAAGCTGTATAAGGTGTTTTACTCACTCTCATAGAATAAATATTTTGAGTCATATCCTTATACAAAATTATATTAACCGGTGTTCCTTTTTTAAAGGTTCCCGTAACTACTAATCTATCTTTTTCCTGAGTAATTTTTATATCATGTTTTTTATACTCATCATCAATACTTTTTCCATTCATCATAAATGAAAACTTTTGGTCATCTAGTTCAGTTAAGCCTAAACCACCTAATTCTTTAGCTTTACCTAAAGTAAAATTACCATCATATAAACTCATCTTCTCTACTCTATAATTATTTGTAGGAAGTACCATTTCAAATATAACTTCATTATCTATAATTTCTACAGTATCACTAACTAGTGTATCAGACTCTGAAATTCCAGCTGGCTGATTTTGAATAACACCATTTTTATATGAAATACCACCAGAATGAACAATATAATGATTTTCATCTAAATAATCAACATCTGAAATATAAGGAGAATAAAAATCACTACCTCTTTCCTTACCATATTGCCATACCTCTTTAGCGGTCATATTTTCTGTATTAATTTCATAAATAACCCCTCTTGAATAACTCTCACTAGCTGAAACATATTCATCTTTATTTTTAGACTTATTATTTCCATTATCAAATAAAAATACGTTTCCATCAGGTAAAATCATAGCAGCGTGCTGAGACCATTGCCATTCACCATCAGTTAGTTTAAAGAAATATTTTTGATATTCTTCACTAAAGTTAGTACGATCACCTAAAATCCAATTAAGCTTACCACTATCATAATCTATATTAATAACTATATCTTGATGTCTACCAGATAATGTAATAGAATTTGTTTTTTTATCATACCAAACAGAATTATTATGAAACCAGTCATAATTTGTCCAATTTTCACTTTTACCATCTTCCATATTTAAAATATCTTTTAAATCAAAAGTCTTAACAATATTTCCAGTTTCTCTATCTAATTCTACTACATAATCTTCGACCGTTCCATCTTCGTTATCAAAATCATCAGATACAACAAGTATATTGCCATCTTCCATCTCAAAATAATCATGGTGATATCCACCAGGCAAACTATATTCTTTATATACTTTACCAATCATATCCATCTCATATAAACCAGTCGAATAATAAGGTGTATTAACTAATCTTTCTGTACTTAAAAGTAAATGTCCATTTTTAAGTCTATTAACCTCCCAAATCGCACTTTCATCTAAATACCATCTAACATCACCATTCACATCATAAGCGCACATATATCCTTTAGATGAAGGTGAAAAGAAATATAAATCATTAGTTAATTTACTTTCATCTTTAGTAACTTTAGTTGGTAAAACAAAATCATCAGGTAATTCATCTGTTTTAATCTTTAAAGTATTTTCTTCATCACCATTACTTATTACAACTTCATTTTCTCTTCCAGCATAAAGTCCATAAATAGGTATATAATGAATCTTACCCTCATCAAATGTATGAGTATATGTAGAAAGTTCATCTTTACCTTTTATAGTAACACTTATTTCTTCTTCATCATCGGTTTCAAAAATAACTAAAGCTGTAAGTGGTGAATTACCATAAGGATTTAAAATAACATTAGGACTATCAAATGTATAACCTTCACTTTCAAAATCTTCTTCCACACCTTTTTGTTTTTCCACTATACTAGAAACATAACTAACTTCATTTTTAGAAGTATTAATTAAACTAATAATTCTAAATAAAACAAATACTATAATAACTAAAATAGCTAAAATTAAAACAATTATCTTTTTCTTATTCATAAGTCCTCCTACATTTAAAATTATAACACACCATATCAAGAAAAAGAAGATAAACTAATTTTTATTTATAAATTCCAACAGCTGTTACACCCTTTGGAACATCTTTTAATACAATTGAATTAGCTCCTATTTTTACATCATCACCAATATTAATATTTCCAAGTACTTTAGCTCCTGCCCCTATCATTACTCTATTACCTATATTAGGATGTCTCTTACCCCACTGTTTACCAGTACCACCCAAAGTAACTCCATGGTATATTGTCACATCATCACCTATAACAGCTGTCTCACCAATTACCACTCCAAAACCATGATCAATAAATAATCTTTCACCAATAACTGCCCCTGGATGAATTTCAATACTTGTAATTCTTTTTCCAAACTCCATCCAAAACCTCGCCCAAAAATAATGTTTATTCAAATAAAAATATCTAGAAAATTTATAAAACACCAATGCCCAAAAACCAGGATATAAAAAAACCTCTAATTTATTTTTAAATGATGGATCATTTTTTCTTACCGCATCCAAAAATTCCTTATAAAGTTTCATACTTATCACCTATTATATGATAGTGAAACATAAAAATATTCAAATAATCAATTTATCTAAAAAAGCTTAACTTTATTCCAAATTAAGCTTTTTATTCATAAATCTATAACTAA
>CALVRN010000025.1 GCA_944358675.1 uncultured Bacilli bacterium
GCCTTAGGTTTCTGTGAAGTAGAAAAAGCTTACCGTGAGGTAAGCTAATGTCAAAATTTATTTTGGCATTTTGTTCAAAAATATCAAAATAATAGTATAATTGGGAAAGAAATGAGGTTTTTGTATGAATGAATTAATCATGATTAAATATGGAGAGTTAACAACTAAAAAAGCAAATCGAAAAATTTTCATAAACATTCTAACTCAAAATGTTGAAAGAATGTTAAAAGGTGAAGATGTAGAAATATTTAAAGATTCAGTTAGAATGTTTATTAAATGTAAAGATGCTCATAAAATTGCCACTAAATTACAAAAAGTATTCGGAATACTCAGTATAGTAATTGCCTATAAAGTAAATAATAATATCGAAGATGTATTAAATAAATCATTAGAAATAATGGACAAAAACAAAAATACATTTAAAGTAGTAACCAAACGTGCTGATAAAAATTATCCAATTCATTCAATGGATTACAGTAAAAAATTAGGTGGATTAATTTTAAAAAACTCAAATTTTAAAGTTGATGTTCATAACCCTGATATTACTTTAACTGTCGAAATAAGAACCGAAGGCACATTTGTCTATACCGATGAAATAAAAGGTGCTGGAGGATATCCAGTAGGTGTCGAGGGCAAAGGATTATTAATGCTATCTGGTGGAATAGATAGTCCAGTTGCTGGTTACCTCACATTAAAAAGAGGTGTAAATGTTGAATGTATGTATTTTGAATCACCACCACATACCAGTGAAGAAGCAAAAAATAAAGTTTTAAAATTAGCTAGTATAATTAATGAGTATTCAGGTAGAGTAAAAGTCCATGTAGTACCATTCACTTTAATTCAAGAAGCTATTTTTAAAAATTGCCCTGACATTTATATGATAACCATTATGAGAAGAATGATGTATCGTATAGCAGCTCTTTATGCGGAAAAAATTGGAGCAAAAATCTTAATTAATGGTGAAAGTATTGGACAAGTTGCAAGTCAAACATTAGATAGTATGGTTTGTATAAATAATGTTACAAATATGCCTGTAATTCGTCCAGTTGCTTGCTTTGATAAATTAGAAATAATTGATATAGCTAAAAAAATAAACACATATGAAACAAGCATTTTACCATATGAAGATTGCTGCACGATCTTTGTTCCAAAACATCCAGTTATAAAACCTGAATTAGAAAAATGCATAAAATATGAAAGCAACTTTGATTATCAAACTTTAATTGAAGATGCAATTAATAATATAGAAATAATATCTAACTTTAAAGAAGATGAATTTGAAGATATTCTTTAACAAAAATTACCAATAAAAAAAACGCATTAAATCACCAAATGTACACAATATATAAATGTACAGGAGGTGAAAATGTATGACTAATAATAACTCTCGTTTAGTAGTTCCTGGCGCTAAACAAGCAATTGAACAAATGAAATATGAAATTGCTAACGAATTAGGCGTTAAAATGGGACCAGATGCAACTAGTAGAGCTAATGGTTCAGTAGGTGGAGAAATTACTAAAAGACTTGTACAAATGGGTCAACAACAAATTTCAGGTTCTAATTACACTAAATAATTAACCTAGATTATAAAGGGCAGTTGTTTAACACTGTCTTTTTTCATTTAAAAAAGACTTTCAAAAAAATTAAAAGTCATTTTAGTTTACATCATAAAAATTTCACTTCTAAAATCAATTGACTTTATCTTGATAAACCTTTATAATTATAATAAAGGTAGGGGAAGATTTATGCGAATGAATAGAACTCAAAAAAGTTGGATGATTATTGGATTATGCTTAATTGTACTATTTATGGTTGTAGGTTATTCTGCGTTTTCAACAGATTTAACAATTACTGGAACATCAACAATATCTAGTACATGGGACATTAAAATAACGGATATTCAAGTAACTGATGTAAATGGTAGTGCAACAAAAGCTGAAGAACCTGCAGTTATAGATAATACAAGTGCTACATTTAAAACTAACTTAGTAAGTCCTGGCGACAGTATGACTTATGAAGTAACTGTAGCTAACGATGGTGACATTCCAGCTAGATTAGATCAGTTAAACGTTAATGATACAAATAATCCCGCAATACTATTCCAAGTTAATGGAATAAATGAAAATGATGTTTTAGGTGAACACTCAAACACAACATTTGATGTGATTGTAACATATAACCCAGATATAGAATCACAACCAGCCAACACTACAAGTACACTTAATGTAATTTTAGATTACGTACAGAATAGTTAAGCTTCGTTTTTTCGAAGCTTTTATTTTACAAAATTTTATCTACTAGACCATAATCTAAAGCCTCACTTGAATCTAGAAAGTAATCTCTTTCCGTATCATTTTGAATTTTTTCTATAGATTGACCAGTATTTTTACTTAAAATCTTATTTAATTTTTCTTTTAACTTTAAAATTCTTTCAGCTGCAATTTTAATCTCAGTTGCCTGTCCTTGCGCACCTCCTAAAGGCTGATGAATCATAACCTCACCATTAGGCAATATAAACCTCATATCTTTTTCTCCAGAAGAAAGCAAAAATGCTGCCATACTCGCTGCCATACCAATACATATTGTTGACACCTTACTTTTAATATAATTCATCGTATCATAAATAGCCATACCAGATGTAATACTGCCACCTGGAGAATTAATATATAAATTAATTGGATCATGGTTAATAGAATCTAAATAAAGAAGTTGTGCCACAATTGAATTAGCTAAATTATCATCTATCTCACCACTTAAAATAATAATCCTATCCTTAAGCAATCTTGAATATATATCATACACCCTTTCACCATCACTATTTTTCTCAACAACACTTGGAATTAAATTCATATTACGCCTCCTATAATTATAATAGGTGTAAAGAACAAAGATTATTCATCAAAAAACATGACAAAATATTATATTTGTGCTAAGCTAAAATATAGAGAATAAAGGAGACTGCTATGAAAAATTTAAAATTAAAATATAAAGACACATATCTAGAAGAAATTCCCGAAGGAACTTCACTATACGAAGTATCAAAAAAAATCAAAGATCAATTCAAATACCCAATTGTTGGAGCCAGATTGGGTGAGTTTTTAGTTGGTTTAAATACCCCAGTAAATAATAGCGAAAGAGTAGAATTTTACGATTTATCAACAACTACTGGTAACCGAATATATTCTAGAAGTTTAGAATTTTTAGTAACTGTAGCCACCAAGAAAGTTTTAGGAGATGAAACTGACATTTTAATTAATTACTCATTAGAAAATGGTATTTATTGTGAAATTATAGGTCAAAGAATCACTAAAATCACAGTAGAAAAAATAGAAACTCAAATGCACAAAATGGTTGAACAAAAATTTACTTTTAAAGAAATGCTTGTTGATAGATTTGAAGCAATAAATTATTTTAAAAAGCATCATCAAATGGATAAAGTAGAAAACTTTAGATATATGACTAATAGAACAGTTACCTTATATTCATTAGATGGAGTATATGACTACTTCTACGGGCCATTAGTTTATAATACTGGTTTATTAGATAAATTTGGAATCATATATTTAAAAGAAAATAGTTTTATCTTAACTTACCCAGGGCAAGCCAATCCAAATAAAGTAGATAAATATATTCATCATAAATTAACCTTTGATACATATAAAAGCTTTCAAACATGGGGTAGAACTATAGGTATTAGTACAGCCCCAGATTTAAATAAAATATGTACAGAAGGAAAATATGTTGATGTATTAAGGTTATTTGAAACCCATTATGAAGACCAATTATCCCAAATTGCCGAGACAATCTATAAAAAGAAAGACCAAGTAAAAATAATCTTACTTGCTGGACCATCGTCAAGTGGAAAAACAACCACCGCAAAAAAATTATCCTTATATTTAAAAGTAAAAGGAATAAACTGTCATAAAATTTCTTTAGATGATTATTTTGTCGATCGTGATAAAGCTCCAAGAGATGAAAATGGTAACTTAGATTTTTCAAGCATAGATTCAATAGATACAACCTTATTTAATAATCATCTAACAAAATTATTAAATGGTCATAAGGTTTTAATGCCAACATTTGATTTTATAACCGGAAAAAAAGAATTCGATGATAATTACTTAAAATTAGAAGAAAATGAAATTCTAATCATCGAGGGAATACATACTTTAAATGAAAAATTAACTCAAAACATTCCAAGAGAAAACAAATTTAAAATATTCATGAGTCCACTTATTCATTTAAAATTAGATAACCATAATAGAGTGCACACAACAGATGTTAGAAAAATAAGAAGAATAGTTAGGGACAACCTCTTTAGAGGAACAAATGCTGAAACAACATTAGCCATGTGGCCTAATGTTGATAAAGAAGCGAGACTCAGCATCTATCCATACCAAGATGATGCGGATGCCATGATAAACTCATCATTAGGTTATGAATTATCAGTATTAAGAATATATGCTGAACCATTACTATATGGAATTGATAGTAATAGCCCGCAGTATCCAGAAGCCATAAGATTAATTAATTTACTTAGAAACTTTCTTCCAATAACCAGTGAAGTTGTTCCAAAAGATTCAATTTTAAGAGAATTTATTGGTGGAAGTGTTTATGAAGATTAGAAAGGAAATGATAAAATGATAAAAGTTGCAATTAATGGATTTGGCCGTATAGGTCGTTTAGTATTTAGAATTATGGAAGAAGATCCAGAAATGGAAGTAGTAGCTATCAACGATTTAACAAACCCGGAAGATCTCGCATATCTTCTAAAATATGATACTTCTCATAGAAGATACCTTCCAAATGAAATTACATATGATGAAGATGGAATCATCGTTAAAGGAAGAAAAATAAAAATATATAAAGAAATGGATCCAAATAATTTACCTTGGAAAGATTTAAACATCGATGCTGTATTTGAATGTACAGGAAAATTCACAAGTAAAGATAAAGCTTTAGCGCATATAAATGCTGGAGCCAAAAAAGTAATAATTTCAGCCCCAGCCAAAGGCGATTTAAAAACCATTGTATATGGTGTAAATGAAAATATATTAGATGGAACAGAACAAATCATAAGTGCCGCATCATGCACAACCAACTGTCTTGCCCCTGTCGCAAACATCCTAAATAACGCTTTTGGTATAAAAAAAGGATATATGACTACTGTTCATGCCTATACAAACGATCAAACAGTTTTAGATGTACCACATAAAAAAGGAGCGAAATCAAGAAGAGGTAGGGCAGCTGCCGCTAATATAATTCCAACTTCAACTGGAGCTGCTAGTGCCATAGGAAAAGTAATTCCAAGTTTAAATGGTAAACTAGATGGTAATGCCATTAGAGTTCCAGTAACAACAGGTTCAGTTGTTGATTTAACTTTAGAATTAAATAAAAAAGTAACAAAAGAAGAAATAAATGAAGTATTCAAACAAAATCAAAACGAAACATTAGGTTACACTATAGACCCAATCGTTTCAAGTGATGTTATAGGTGAAACTCATGGAGGAATTGTTGATGGATTACTAACAGATGTTTTAGAAACAGAAAACGGTGATTTAGTTAAAATAGTTGCTTGGTATGATAATGAAATGAGCTATTCATCTCAAATGGTTAGAACTGCTAAATATTTATTTAAAAATAATATTTAGTAGTTTTTTCTAATTTGTAAAAAATTATAAAAAGGTTATAATATTACTGTGAGGTGATTATTGTGACTTGTCCAAAATGTGGAATGGAAAATGATGAAGATGCATTTTTCTGTAAAAGATGTGGTTTTCCACTTGATGAAGAAGTAGAAAACTATAATCAAAATAATAATTCAAGAACCAAACCAAAACGAGGTAAAACAAAAACAAAAAATAAATCAAAAGTCAAAACAAAAGTAAAATATAAAGATAATAATGAAAAACAAAAAGGTAAAATGAGTTTCTTTCAAAGCTTTATGATGTTTTTCTTTATTCTACTCAGTATATGTGCCTTAGGCGCTGCTGGCTTCTTAGGTTACTATATCTATCAAAACAGTAATATTGAAGTGCCGGATGTTATAGGATATTCCTATGAAGATGCTGAAAGAACATTGAAAGAATCAAAATTACAAGTTCAAAAAATCGAAGAGGAAGTAACCGATGAAGATGAAGTTGGAATAGTTATCAAACAAAATAGAAAAGCCGGTTCAAAAGTCATGGAAAATACAGTTATTAAATTATATGTTGGTGTATTAGATGAAAAAGTAACTGTTCCCGATGTTGAGGGTTTATCATTAGATGAAGCTGTAGCTTTATTAAATAAAAATAATGTTAAATATGAAATAAAATACGAAACATCAGATGAAGATAACATCGTTTTAGTTCAAAGTGTTAGAGCGAATCAAAAAATAGAAAAGGATGAAGTAGTTACTATCACCGTATCTAAACAAGAAACTCAAACAGAAAATCCAGAAAATCCAACAGAAGATAATCAAAACACAGAAAACAATGCAAATAATTCAAATAACCAAACTAATAGCTAGAGGTCTGTTTTAAACAGATCTTTTTCCATTTAAAACTGTAAATAGTGATTAAGATATTAGCCATTAACCCAAAATAAACTTGTTATTATTAAAAAAATAGTATAAAATAAATAATAGGTGATAAGAATGAGTAAAGGGTTTACACTAGTTGAATTACTAGCTATACTAGCTATACTTGGGGCCGTTATATTAGTATCAGTTCCAAGCATAGTTACATCAAATAAAAAATCACAAGAAAATAATTATACACAATATACTCAAAGTATTGAAAATGCGGCTGAATTATATGTTGAAACACATCCTGATAGATATGAAGAATTAAAAACCACACCTGGCACTTCTGTCACAATTAATACAGAAGATTTAGTAGCTAGTGGAGCAATTCAAGGAACACTAAGAAATCCAAACACCGATGTTCAACTAATTAATGAAGCAAGCGCTGTAAATGTTACAAACAATTCAGGCACACTTATATATACTTATGTTGCCCCATAAGGAGGATAAATTATGAAAAAAACAATCAAAGATTACAATTTAAGTGGTAAAAAAGTTATTATTAGATGTGACTTTAATGTCCCAATAGAAAATGGCGTAATTAAAGATGAAAGTAGATTAAAAAAAAGTTTAAAAACCATTAGATATGCTAGAAAAAATAATGCTAAAGTTATATTAATGTCTCATTTAGGTAGAATAAAAACCGAAGAAGATAAACAAAAATACACCTTAAAACCAGTTGCTCAAAGGTTATCTGTTCTTTTAAGAAAAAAGGTAAAATTTATAGATGAAACAAGAGGTAAAAAATTAGAAGATACCATCAATAACATGAAAGATAAGGATGTAATTCTAATTGAGAACACTAGATTTGAAGATTTAGAAGGAAAAAAAGAAAGTAACAATGACAAAGAGTTAGGTAAATATTGGGCAAGTTTAGGTGATATCTTTATAAACGATGCCTTTGGAACTATTCATAGATCTCATGCTTCTAATTTAGGTATTGCTTCTAATCTTCCAAATGGTATTGGATTTTTAGTAGAAAAAGAAATTAAAGAACTAACCAAACTTACAAACAATCCTAAAAAACCATATACCATAATTTTAGGAGGCTCAAAAGTAAGCGATAAAATAGGTGTAATTAGTAATTTAATCACTAAAGCTGATTACATTTTAATTGGAGGAGGAATGGCTTTCACATTCTTAAAAGCTGCTGGATTTAAAATCGGTTCCTCCATCTGTGAAAATGAAAAACTATCATTTTGTAAAGAAATACTAGATAAATATCAAGAAAAATTAATCTTACCAATTGATATTATAACCGCCACAGAAATGAAAGATAATGTTAAAACAAATGAAAGATTTATCAATGAAATAGAAGAAGACGAAATAGGATTAGACATTGGTCCAAAAACATTAGAAGTTTTTAAACAATATATATATGACTGTAAAACAATTTTCTGGAATGGCCCAGTTGGATGTTTCGAATTAAAACCCTTTGAAAATGGTACCAAAGAATTATTCAAAATAATTACAAATACCAAAGCTTATACATTAGTTGGTGGTGGTGATACCGCAAGAGCAGCTGTAGCATTTGATACCCAAAACAAAGTAAGTCATATTTCAACTGGTGGTGGAGCTTCATTAGCTTTTTTAGAAGAAATAGATTTACCTGCATTAGCTATCATCAATGAAAAATAACAAAAGAAATTTTATAATTATTATTGTAATCACCGCCATAATTTTATATTTTGCTTTAAAAGATAACTTTGCCCAAAAAATAGAATACTTATTTTCCTTTGACATTAAATGGTTAATATTATCATTCATGTTAATTTTAGCCTACTGGTTTTTAAAAGGACTCGTTCTATATTACTGCACATCTAAAGTAAATAAGGATTACACAGAAAAAAAAGGAATATTACTTATGGTAACCACTCAGTTTTTCCATGCCATAACTCCATTTGCGGCCGGCGGTCAACCTTGGCAAATATATAAATTAAAAAAAGATGGACTATCACTTGGCGAATCCACTAACGTTGTAATTCAAGACTTTATAGCCTATCAAATTGCTTTAGTTTTTCTAGGTGGGTGTGCTATTATATCAAATTATATATTTCATATATTTCCAAGTGATTCACTATTAAAAAAACTAGTAACCATTGGATTTATTATCAATACTGTAGTTGTTATAGTTTTATTCATAGTTGCCTTTAGTAAAAAATGGAATAAAAAACTAATTGATGGCTCTATATCTTTATTACATAAAATTAAAATAATTAAAGATAAAGAAAAACAATTACAAAAATCTGAAAAATTTATTCATAACTTTCATAGAAGTGCTATTATATTATTTAAAGATAAATTCAATATGTTTAGAATAATTTCTTTAAATTTTATAGCCTTAGTAGGGCAATATTTAATACCATTTACCTTATTAATGGGACTAGGAATTTATATAAATCCATTAATTGTTATTATAACCTCCGCATATGTCATGCTTATAGGTTCAATGGTTCCAATTCCAGGAGGTACAGGTGGACTAGAATTTAGTTTTATGGCATTTTTCAAAAACTTTATAACTGGGCCACAATTATCAATAATTATGATTGTATGGAGATTAGTTACATATTACTTTGGAATTGTTGTTGGTGGATTAACATTAAACTTCAATAAGGAGGCAAAATAATGCGTATCGGAATATTTACAGAAACATATACACCATATATTAGTGGACTAGTAACTAGTGAACTAATGCTTAAAAAAGCTTTAGAAAAAAAAGGACACGAAGTATATGTTGTTACAGCTAATTTAACAAATTCTCATTATGAATATGATGAAAAAGAAAGAGTCCTAAGAATTCCTGGAATTCCAACCGGTATATATGATTCAAGACTTACAAGTATTTATCCTCTTAAAGCTATCAACAAAATTAAAAGTTGGAATTTAGATGTTATTCATTCACAAACCGAATTCGCTATTGGAACCTTTGCCCGATTATTTGCTAAACAATATAATATACCAATCGTTCATACATATCATACAATGTATGAAGATTATGTACACTATATAACTAGAGGTCATTTTGATAAATCAAGTAAAAAATTAGTTGAATATTTAACCAAATTTTATTGTGATAAAACAATTAATGAACTCATTGTTCCAACAAAAAAAGCATATGATTTATTTAAAAAGAAATATAATGTAGAAAGAAACATTCACATTATTCCAACCGGAATAGAAGTTGAAAGATTTTATAAAGAAAAAATTGATTCCAAAAAAATAAATAATTTAAACAAACAATATAATATATCTAGAAAAGATTTTACTGCTGTTTTCGTAGGTAGAATTGCTGAAGAAAAAAACATTCCATTTTTAATTAATGTAACTGAAGATTTAATCAAAACAAAACCCAACTTCAAAATGTTAATAATTGGTGATGGACCAGATAAAGAAGCATATGAAAAAATTACCAAAGAAAAGCACTGTGAAAATAATATAATCTTTACTGGTAAAGTTCCATGGGATGATATTCCAGCTTATTACCAACTAGCTGACATCTTCATATCCGCATCTCAAAGTGAAACCCAAGGATTAACTATCATTGAAGCTATGGCTGCTTCACTTCCCGCACTTTGTATCGATGATGAAAGCTTTAGAGACACTGTCGTAGATGATTTAAATGGTTATTTATTTAAAGATGAGGACTCATGTAAAGAAGTAATATTAAAAATTATGAATGATAAAAAATTACTCGCATCACTTCAAAATGGAGCCAGAAATAGTGCGGAAATGCATTCATCAAAATACTTTGCCGAAAAAGTCCTAGATGTTTATAAAATCGCAATTAAAAATAGGAAACCAGGTTATAGAGAAAAAATAACAGATTTCTTTAGAAAGGTATTTTCATGAAAAAATTAGTTTTAGCCAACTTAAAAATGTATTTTAATATAACCAAAGACATTCAAGATTATCTAAATAATTTAAATGATGAAAAAGAAAATTTTATTGCTTTTCCTCCTATAATTTATTTGGAAAAATTTTTAAATAATGGCTTTACTTGTGGTATTCAAGATATATCCGTTCATAAAGAAGGAGCTCATACCGGAGAAGTATCAGCTTTATCAGCAACTGACCTAGGTGCGAAATATGTTTTATTAGGTCATAGTGAGATAAGACAAAAAGGTGAAAGCGATGAATTAATTAATAAAAAAATAAAAACAGCTTTAAATCATAATCTAAAAGCAATATTATGTGTTGGTGAAAACTTAGAAGCATATAATCAAAGTCAAACAAAAGAAATTATAAAAAATCAAATTTCCAAAGCTTTAAAAAACATTGATGAAGAAATAATGATCTCTTATGAACCTGTATGGGCAATAGGAACCGGTAAAACACCAACAAATAACGAAATAGAAGATGTAGTTAGTTATATAAAAAGTTTATTTAATTATAAAATAAAAGTATTATATGGTGGTAGTGTATCTGAAAAAAACATTGAAACCTTAAATCAAATAAATAACTTAGATGGTTTCTTAATTGGATATGCTGCAACCATTCCAAGTAGTTTAAGAAAAATTATAGAAGTTGCTAAAAAGTAACTTCTATTTTGTTTGTAGTTCGACAAAACTAGCTATTTTTTACTCTAGAAAATAGTGTCAATCTTTTGTATAATTTGAATATAGTAAAGGGGAATGAAAAATGGAAAAAATAAATATTTTAATGATTGATGATAATATAAACCTTATTGGAATGGTAAGAGAATACTTTAAAGATAATGAAAGTGTTGATATTACATTTGAAGCGCATGATGGAGAAGAAGGAATAAATGAATTAACTAAAAACAAAGATAAAATTGATTTAATAATTTTAGACTTAATCATGCCAAACAAAGATGGAATATATGTCTTAAATGAAATGAAAAAACGTGGAATTAATAAGAAAGTAATTGTCGCAACTAGCTATAATGCGGCTGAAGTAATTAGAGAAGTATCTGAATTTGGTGTTAGTTATTATATATTAAAACCATTTGATCTATCTGATTTAGAAAAGAGAATATATGATATAACTAAAAAAGAAAACAAAAATCAAAACATTGATTTTTATACAAGTAACTTACAAGTTGCTATTACCAAAATGCTTCATGAACTTGGTATACCATCACATATTAAAGGATATCAATATATAAGAGAAGCTGTAAATATAATTTTTGAAAACCCATCAGTAATTGGTGGTATAACTAAAGAATTATATCCTGAACTTGCTCAAAAATTTAATACTACAACCTCTAGAGTTGAAAGAGCCATAAGACATGCGATTGAAGTAAGTTGGAATAGAGGAAACCTAGACTTCATGGAAGAAATTTTTGGTTATAGTGTCGATATCGATAAAGCTAAACCTACTAATTCAGAATTTATGGTAACAATTGCCGACAAATTAAGATTAGATTTTCATCAAGTAAACTAATCTTTTTTTTAAAATTATGATATAATTGATTAAGAGTAGGTGAATATATGAAAAATGGATTTACATTAACTGAATTATTAGGGGCTATTGTTATTTTAGCTATAATTGCCATAATTGCTTTTCCAGCTGTTTTAGGACTTTTAAATAGTTCACAAGAAGATACAGATGAAGCTATGCAAAACTATGCCATATCAGCTGCTAGAGAATATGTCAATGACAACATGGATAATTATCCAAAAGCTTTGTCAACTGCTACATCTGTCAAAACATATGGAACAGCCGGTGATCTTAAAATTCAGCAATTACTTAATGATGGCTATATTGATAGTACAAATATCAATAGTGAAAAAAACTGTGAAATGTTAAACGATTATGTTAGAGTAACTAGTGATTCTAAAAAATATATTTATGAATATGTAACAGTAGATGGAGGATGTTAAAGTGAAAAACAAAGGATTCACACTAGTAGAACTTTTAGCTACCATTACTATACTAGCAATCATAGCTACAATAACTGTACCAATAGTTATCAATGTCTTTCAAAGTGCCGAAGAAGATGCCTTTGAAGATGATGCTATGAGTTTATCAAAAGCTGCTGATAATTACTATACCGCAGCTACAATAGATAGCGTGGCTAAATTACCACTTTTAGTTACCTTTAATGATGGTAAAGAAACCAATAAATATTTAAACAATGCAAATAAAACATGCGAAACATCTACTGAAAGATTATTAGAATATACTGGACAAAATCCTGATAGTGGTAATATATTTATCGATAAAAATGGTGATGTATCTTTAGCTATTTATGATAGACAAGCTAGAAAATGTGCTATTAAAAATCCAGGTGACAAAACAGTTACTTTCACAGATGATTTAGAAGCAGAATGTAAATTAGATAAAGATCCTTGTTAAACATACTAAATATTAGTATGTTTTTACTTGTATAATAGACATTTTTATTATATAATCTTTTAAGAAAAACGGTGATCAAAATGAAGTGGAAAATTGGAAATGTTGAAATAAATAATAGAGTAGTTTTAGGACCTATGGCTGGTATTAGTAATAGTGCCTTTAGAAGAATTGCTAAAGAAATGGGCTGCGGTTTAATAGTCGCTGAAATGGTTAGTGATAAAGCTATTTGCTACGGTAGTAAAAAAACATTAGATATGCTTTATATGACTGACTTTGAAAGACCTCTTTCCCAGCAAATATTTGGTAGTGATAAAGAATCTTTTGTTAAAGCAGCTAAATATATTGAAGAAAATATGCACCCAGATATAATCGATATTAATATGGGCTG
The DNA here is from genome assembly GCA_944358675.1 of uncultured Bacilli bacterium. Lineage (GTDB taxonomy): Bacteria > Bacillota_I > Bacilli_A > RF39 > UBA660 > Coprosoma. The sequence goes on from CALVRN010000025.1 coordinate 13,272, forward strand.
TCCAGTCCCTAAAGTAGCTGTATCCGCCCAGGCAGGAAGTGCTTTACTTAAAAATCCTGAAAAAGTATATGAAATAATAAAAGCAGTAGTTGAATCAGTTAATATTCCAGTAACTGTTAAAATAAGAAGTGGCTGGGATAGCAATCATATTAATGCAGTAGAAATAGCTAAAATATGTGAAAAAGCTGGAGCATCAGCTATAACAGTTCATGGTAGAACTAGATCTCAAGGATATAGTGGAAAAGCCGATTGGAATATCATTAAAGAAGTTAAAGAAAATGTAAGTATTCCTGTAATTGGTAATGGTGATATTAAATCACCTATAGATGCTAAAAGAATGTTAGATGAAACTGGATGTGATGCTATTATGATAGCAAGAGCTTCTTTAGGTAACCCCTGGATTATTAAAAACACAGTCCATTATTTAGAAACAGGAAAGTTATTACCAGAACCTACTAAACAAGATAAAATAGAAATGATAAAAAAACATTTAAAATATTTATTAGAAATTAAACCCGAAAAAGTAGCTCTTTTAGAAATGCGAACAGAGGCAAGTTATTATTTAAAAGGACTAAAAGGAGCTTCTCCTTATAAAATTAAGTTATTTCAAACTAAAACCAAAGAAGAATTTTTAAAAATCATTGATGAATTTTCTAAAGCCTAGTTTTTAAATAAACTAGGCTTTTCAATACTAAGTAAATCTCCAGGATTACAATTTAAATATAAACAAAATTCTTCAATATATTTAAATGAAATAGAACTTGTTTCACCTCTTATAATTATATTTAAATTTCTAGAAGTAATATTCATCTTTTGACATAGCCAATATTTACTTCTTTTCTCTTTTTTTAAAAGCTTTTCAATATTCACATTTACCATTTGCTCACCACTTTCCATACAAATTGTATCTAATGTGGTAAATATAAATAAGATACTTGCATTACCCCTACAAATGATTTATAATTAATAATAGGATAATATATGGCAATATATGACAATAATTATCACTATAATTAAAATAGAGGAGGAGTATAAATGCATAGAAGCAAGAAAAAAAGAAACATAATAATATTTAGTTTAGTAGGAGTATTACTTTGTATGGTTGCAGGATATGCTGCTTTTCAAACACAGCTTAAAGTATCAGGAACATCAAAAGTAACTTCTAACTGGGATATAGAAATAACCAATGTCACACCAGGTACTCCAACCGGATCTGCTGAAAATACAGTTGCCCCTTCATTTGAGAAACTGTGGGCAAGTATGGAAGCAAACCTGTATGATAAAGGTGATGCTATGGAATATGATGTCACCATAGAAAATAAAGGAACTTTGGATGCTAAACTAAATGATATTATAACTAATTTAGATAACAGTAATAATGAAGCAGTAATTATTACTTTTTCAGGTTATACCAAAGGAGAAGTATTAAAAGCAAAAACATCTAAAGTAATTCATGTAAAAATAGAATATAATCCAGAATATGAAGGCGGAGAAACATCAAGTGAAGTAGAAATAAACTTTGATTATGG
>CALVRN010000026.1 GCA_944358675.1 uncultured Bacilli bacterium
GGATTTGAACTTCCTGGAAGTATGATAGGTTATATAGTAGAAGTATCTAATTTAGGAAGTATAGATGGACAAGTAGGAATTGGTAATTTAAGTTGTGGAGATAATTCAGCAATTATGTGTCAAGCTATGGCAACAGATGAAAATCAAACAAATGGATTTGAATTTCAAAATGGAAGTCAAGATTATTCTAGTATAAATTTCCCATTAAAAGTAGGAGAAAAACATTATATAATGGTAATGGTTGGATATGATGACGTAACAGAGCAACCAACAGATTTAGATGCAAATATAAAACTAGATTTGACATATGAACAATATAAAGATCCTAATGCCCCAATACCATCAGGAGAAACTACATTAATTGGCGACCAAGAAGTAGATATAGTATCAGGTGGTAATGGCTTATATAAAGATGAATATGAATCTGGAAGATATATCTACCGCGGACAAAATCCAGATAACTATATAACATTCAACGGAGAAACATGGAGAATAATCGCTAAAGAAACAGATGGAACATATAAAATAATAAGAAATGATGTTTTAGCAAACAGAGCATTCGATGAAAAAAATCACCGAAGTACAGAAAATAACTCATATTGTCAAAATCCAACATCTGGCTGTGGAGTATATGCAGCAGTAAGCGGAACATTTTCTTCTCCTAGCGGGTCACAAAGCGGAACCGTAACCGAAGATTCATCTATAAAAATATATTTAAATGAAGATTATTATACAAATAATATAAATAGTACAGCAAAAGGACAAATGATAAGTCATTCATTTAATATAGGGGCAGTAGAATATTTAGACCAAAGTGGTTCTCAAGCTGATAGTATAGAAAAAAATATAGCAGGAGAGAAAATGTATCAATGGATAGGGAATGTCGGACTAGCTAACGTATCAGATATATTAAGAGCCAGTACAAACCCATTATGTACATCAGCCACAACTTCATACAGTGGTTATGATGCATGTAATAGCAATTATTTATTAGATAGAGGAACAGCAGGTTCATTAAATTACTGGACAATTAATGCTTATTCTAGCGAGTCTGGTGGTTATTCTTTTCGAGTTTGGTACGGTCATGTGGATAGTTCGTTCGCGCGTGTGAGCAACGTTAACGCCTCTCGTAGTTATGTTCCCCGCCCAGTAGTCTTTTTGAAATCTGATACTACTTTGTCTGGAAGTGGAACTTCAGAAGACCCATTCACTATAGTGTAATAATTACATAAAGTTATGAAATAAGATATTAAATAGACCTTGCTTAAATGTGAGGTCTTTTGTTATACTTTAAGTGGTGATTGTATGTTAAAAAAAGTAATTGAAAAAAGAAATTATATTATTTTGTTTATTATAATTGTTTTAGTTATTTGGGTAATATGGAGTGTGTTTTTTCATAAGAATGAACCATATATTGAAACTTTTAATTATTATGGTGAGACTATTACTTATAAGTTTTATGATAATGTTAATCATAAAAAATTGACAGAAGACATAAATAATATATATAAGAAGTATGAGAATGTTAATGAATTAAGTAGTGAGGTTAATGAAGATGAAAAATCTTTAATTGAATATGGTAAGATTGTTTATTATAAAACTGATGGATATATAGATGTTACTAGTGGTGAATTAATTAATAATATTAAAGATGATAAAGAATATAATTTTGAAAGTGACATTGAAAAAGTAGAGGTTAAAGATGATAAACTAGTTAATGATATTAATTTTAATTTTGATAATATTATTGGTAGTTATGCGACTAATGAAGTTTTATATTATTTTAAACAAAATGATATTAAAAAATATATTGTTTCTGAAAATGGAGATATTGCAGTAGGAGATTATTATGATAAAGGTAAATATTCGATTAGTATAAATAAGCCTAATAGTGATGAGGTATTATATATTATTTCTTTAGAAAATAAAGCTATGGCATCTAGATATACTAAGAGTGAATTTGAAAATTATATGGTAAATCCTAAAACTAGTAAAAAAGAAAGTAAATATGATGGAGTTATAGTTATAGCAAATGATAATTTAACGGCTAATATGCTTGCGAATAGTTTATACTTGATGGATATTGATGAAGGTAAGAAATTAGTTGAGGATTATCATGGTGAAGCTTTATGGATTAGTGATGAGATAGTTAAGACTGATGGTTTTGATGATTATATAAAAAAATAATTGATAATTTTAATTTTATAAGATATAATTAAAACAGATAGAGAGGTCTTTATCTTAGAAAGGAGTAGGGTTTATGTTTTGTCCAGAATGTGGTAAGAAAAATGAAGAAGGAGCGCAATTTTGTGAGTTTTGTGGAGCTAAAATAGCTGATGAGAGTAAGGTTATTTTACCTAAACAACCTAGAAAACCAATGAAAAAAAGAACAAAAATTATTATTATTGTAGTTGCTGTTTTAGCAGTAGTATTAATTGGAGGAGGTATTATTTTATCTAGTAATTATACACCTTCAAAAGTTGCGACTGGTTATTTTACAGCACTTATGAATAATGATACAAATAAACTTTATAATTATATTGATGTTCCTGAAAATGAATTTACAACTAAAAAAATATTTACAGAGGTTAATGATAATGAAGAAGAAGATTTAGTGAATTATCAAGTTGTAAGTGAAGAAATATCAACTGATGGTTTATCTGCTCAAGTTAAAATAAGTTATACTGTAGAAGGTCGTCAAACACCTTTAACTAAGACAATTTATTTGGTTAAAGATAAGAACAACAAAATGCTTATTTTTGATAACTGGAAAATTAGTGAAGGAAGCTCTTTAGTAGAAGAGGATTATGAAATTACTGTATTTAAAGATGCAACTTTGAAATTAGAAGGTGTTGAAGTTGATAAAAAATATAAAGATGATAGTTCAAGTGACAGATATGATACTTATGTTATTCCAGCACTTTTTAAAGGTGAATATGATGCAGAAGTTACTTTGAAAAATGGTCTTACTACTGAGAGTAAAATTGATGTGAGTGGTTATAGTTCTTCAATTAATACATTTGAATTATCAGATAAAAATGAAAAAGCATTAGAAGAATCTATTAAAGAAAACGTTAATAAGATTTATAAGTCAGCAATAGAAAAAAAGGCATTTAGTGATATTAAAGGTGACTTTGAATATAAAGATTCTGATTTGGATGATTTAGAAGATGCTTATACTTCTTTAGCAAGATCTGTTCAAAATAATAATCTTACAGCATATGATGTTACTGATATAGAGGTAGATAGATTATCTGTTACTGAAGATGGATATTTATATGTTACAGTTAGTCTCGATTATAAATATTCAGTTAAAGAATATTTTTCAGAAGATATTGTTTCTAATTCTGATGATGATACAGCTTATTTAACATTTGATTATAACGATGGCTTTAAACTTGTTGACTTTACGAGCTTATCAACTTATTTTTCAAGATTTTAAGGAGGAATTTTAATGGCAAAATTTTGTATACACTGTGGTAAAAAATTAAATGATGGAGAGGTTTGCGATTGCCAAGCAAGCGCTCCTAGGGTATCTAATAATTTAGGTACTAGTTTATCTGAAACTTTAAAGGGAATGTTTGTAAAACCTATTGATACACTTAAAACATATACTAATGAGAGTAATTTTAATCTAGCATTAATTTTAAGTGGAGTATTTTGTTTAGTTATATCTTTATTTATGCTTTCATTTGTTAAGAATGCTACAGATACAGCTGCAAGTTCTATGGGAGCATTAACTTTATATGCTATTTCTAGTTCTGCTATACAAATACCTTATTTAAAAATATTCTTTGTTGTTTTAATTGTTGGTGTTGCATCTGTCTTTATTTATACAGGACTTTTATATTTAGTAAATTCTGTTATGTTTAAAGGTGAGAGAAATTTTAAAAAGGTATTTACAATGTATGGAATTAATACAATAATTACAACAGCTGCTTTATTAGTTTCTGCAATATTTATGTTTATAAATGTAGCTTTAGGATTTGGTATTTATTTACTTGGTGCTGTATTAAATATGGTATATATGTATAAGGGAATTGAATGTTTAGGCGTTAAAGATGAAAATAAACATGGATACATTTATTTAATTACTACAGTATTTTATATTATTGTGTTGGTTATTATTTCATTGATATTTTCATAAGATAGATTTTTATCTATCTTTTTTTGAGTAATTATTTTAAAAAAGCATAGAATAATAATAGTATTTTATAGGACTTTAGAAATATGTAAAAAAATGTCTCTAAAACCTTTGAAAAAGATATTAGTTTGTGGTAAACTGTATATAGACTGTAAGGCTAGTGTTGAAACAAATATTATTTTGTTTTTTATTTCGCTAAAGCCTTAACAATGTATTTGGAGTGGATTGTATGAATATTTTATTTGAAATTGCTGATAGAGATTTAATGATTATTGGTGCTATTTTGGTAGCTATTTTAATGGTTGCTTTTGTTATATTTAGAGCTGTTGTTAGAGGTAGTAAAGTTAAGCCTATTAGTGAAGATGAAAGATTTGATAATGATGATATGGAGGAAATTGAGGTAGAAGAAGTTACTAAACCAGAGTTAACTGATGAACAAAAAGAAGCTAAGGCAGAGTTAGAGAGAGTTTATGCACAAATGAGTGCAGATTTAGAAAAGCAAGAAGAAAAGGATAATATAGATGAATTTGAAAGAGAACAAGAAGAAAATGCTATTATAAGTTATCAAGAGTTGATGGCTCAAGCTGAAAAGTTAAAAAATCAAGCTGATCAATATGAGGCTAAAGTGGAAAATCAGGCTGATATGAAGGTACATGAAGCTATGAATACATATAAAGAACATACAGAAAATAATACTATAAAAGAAGAAAAGAAGGAATATCATGGATTTAAAAATTCTGAAATAATTTCACCTATCTATGGTATTCAAAGAGATATTAAAGAAAAAAGCTCCCCAAAACCACAAAATAATGGTATAATAGGCAGAGCTTATGAAGAAATTAATTCAACAAGTGAAAATGAACAGAATTTAGATTTTTTAAATTCACTTAAGGAATTTAGAAAGAATTTATAAGCCGTATGGCTTTTTTCTTTTGGAGGGTTTATATGAAATATAAAATTATGACACTGGGATGTAAGGTTAATGAATATGAAAGTGAAGTTATTTCTAATTTACTTGAAAATCATGGCTATATTAAATCAGATGATCCAGATGTTTGTATTATAAATACTTGTACGGTAACTAATACAGCGGATAGTAAATCAAGAAAGATGATTAGAAGTCTTAAGAGAAAATATCCTGAAGCTATTATTGTTGCAATGGGGTGTATGATTCAAAATAAAAAAGATGATAATCTTCCGGTTGATATTGTTATAGGCAATAAAAATAAAACAGAAATTGTTAATTTACTCGATGAATATAATGGAAAATCAATATATAACGTTGAAGATATTATGCAACAAACTTCTTTCGAAGATATGAGCTTAAATAATTTTGATTTGACTAGAGCTTACATTAAAATAGAGGATGGATGTGACAATTATTGCTCTTATTGCATTATTCCATATGTTAGAGGTCATGTTAGAAGTAAAAGACATGAGAAAGTGATTCAAGAGGCTGAAAAACTCATTAAAGATGGTCATAAAGAGATTGTGCTTACTGGTATTCATACAGGACATTATCATGATGGTAATTATAGTTTTGCTGATTTACTTAAAGATTTAGTTAAGTTAGAAGGTCTTAAAAGACTTCGCATTTCTTCAATTGAAATTACTGAAATAAACAATGATGTTTTAGATGTTATTCAAAATAGTGATGTTTTGGTTAATCATATGCATATTCCTTTGCAATCTGGTTCTGATGAAATATTAAAACAAATGAATAGAAAATATGATAAGAAGTATTTTATTAATAAAATAAAAAAGATAAAAGAAATAAAACCAGATATGAATGTAACTACTGATGTGATTGTTGGTTTTCCTGGTGAAACTAATGAACAGTTTGATGAATGTATTAATACTATTAATGAAATTGGCTTTACTAAAATTCATGTGTTTCCTTATTCTGATAGGAAAGGTACGAAGGCAAGTGAAATGCCTAATAAGATACCGGGAAATATTAAAAAATTAAGGGTTAGAAGATTACTTGATATTTCTAAAGAACTAGAGATAGGTTATATGAATAAACATATTGGTAGTGAGACTATTTTTATTCCTGAAGTTTATGAAGATGGTTATTTGATTGGTCATACTTCTAATTATTTATTAATTAAAGCTAGAGGTGATAAATCACTTTTGACTAAAGAGGTAACAGTCAAAATTAGTAAAATAGTGTATCCTTATTTGATTAGTGATATAAAAAATTTTGAATTAAGTAAATAATTTTGATATAATATAAGTAGAGGGTGATAAAATGAGTGAATATCAAAATAGTATTAGAAATAATATGGTAAATACTGAATATAAAATTAATATTACATCTGTTCCTGAAAAAGGTAGGAACTATAGAGTTCAACGAGAGGAATCTCATAAGTATGGTAATATTGTTATTGCTGTAATTTTAGCTGCATCTTTAGCTTGGATGACAGCAGTTACTATTGCTCAAAATAAAAGTCATGAGCAAAATTCAGCTGTGGTTGCAACTGAAGTTTTACCCGGAGGAGGTACTTTAAATGTTACTGAAAATCCTGCATTTTCATATTTCGTTACTCCAAGTGGGGAAAGAGCTTCTGTTTATAATGGTATAAACGCTAGTGATCTTGCTCAAAGTTATCAAAATAGTGCTCCAACTATGGGAAAATAGAACAAATGTTGGTATGAGACCTGGAAAAGGTCTTTTCTTTTTGCTATAATGTTATGGGGTGATATGATGGAAAGCTATATAAAAGGTAATTTTCGCAGAAGTATTTTTAAGTCTGATAAAGGTTATGTTATTGGTATTTTTAAGGTAAGAGAAACTAATGATGAATCTTTAGAAGAGTATATTAATCACACTATTACTTTTACTGGCTATTTTCATGAATTAAATGAAGATGATACTTATGTTTTATATGGTGAAACTGTAAATCATCCTAGATATGGTTTTCAATTTCAATCTACTAGATATGAGAGAATAAAACCAACTGGTAAAGAAGCGGTTGTGGAATTTTTATCAAGTGATTTATTTCCAGGCGTTGGTGAAAAATTAGCTAAGAGTATTGCTGATGTTTTAGGAGATAATGCTTTGGATAAAATTTTAGAAGATGAAAACTGTCTTTATTTAGTACCAAAACTTACGGAAAATAAAATTAAAAAAATTGTTAATACTTTAAAAAAATATGAAGAAAGTCATCAAACTATTTCTCGATTAATTGATTTAGGTTTTTCTATGAAAGAATCTTTAAGTATTTATAATGAATATAAATCAAATACAATGAGAATAATTGATAATAATATTTATCAATTTTCATATAATTTGTCTGATATTTCTTTTTTAAAGATTGACAAAGCGGCTAATTTGTTAAATATTGATTTGGCTGATGAGAGAAGAGTTAAGGCGGTAACTTTATATGTTATGAAAAAACTTATATATCAAAATGGTGATAGTTATTTAAGTAAAGATGTTATTGTTCAAAATGTGAATAAATTTTTAAATATTGATTATGATAATTATGATAAGGTTTTGAAGGAATTAGAAGATGATGATTATATTGTTATTGATGGTGATGATTATTATTTAGAAGAGATTTGGAGCGCAGAAGCTAATATTGTTAGTAGAATTTATGATATGACTTCTAAACCTATTCAAAAATATAAAAATATAGATAATTTGCTTTCTGAACTTGAGAAAATTAATAGTATAAAATATAATGATGAGCAAAGAAAAGCAATTATTAAAGCACTTGAAAATAATTTTCTTATTATAACTGGCGGTCCTGGAACTGGAAAAACAACAATTATTAAAGCGATTACTGAACTTTATCAACACTTAAATAAATTAGATTATGATGAATTTACTGAACGTTTAGCTTTACTTGCACCTACTGGAAGAGCTAGTAAACGAATGAGTGAATCAACTTTTTTGCCGGCTTCAACAATCCATAGGTTTTTAAAATGGAATAAAGATGATGGTCAGTTTATGGTTAATGAAAGTAATAAGTCTGATGTGGAACTTGTTATTGTTGATGAAGTTAGTATGATAGATGTTAATTTGTTTGATAGTTTACTTAAAGGTTTAAAAAGTAATGTAAAAATGATTTTAGTTGGCGATTATGATCAACTTCCAAGTGTTGGACCTGGTAATTTGCTTAAAGATTTAATTTGTAGTGAAATGGTTGATGTTGTGCATTTGAAACATTTATATAGACAAGATGAAAATTCTTATATAATTTCTCTTGCTTATGAGATTAAAGATGGTGATTTGAGTGGTAATTTTTTAAATGCATATAGTGATTATACATTTTTGAAATGTTCGGCAAATCATATTAAAAGTAATTTAATTAGACTTTGTGAAAAAGTTATCTCTAAAGGTTATGATTATAAAAGATTACAAATTTTAGCACCTATGTATAAGGGTGAGAATGGAATTGATACTTTAAATAAAGAGCTTCAAGATGTCTTTAATCCTAAAGCAGATGAAAAAAGAGAAGTTAAATATGGTGATATTATTTTTAGAGAGCATGATAAAATTCTTCAGTTAGTAAATATGCCAGATGAAAATGTATTTAATGGCGATATTGGAGTTATAAAATATATTAAATATGGTAATACTAGTAAAAGTAAAAAAGATGAAATATATGTTGATTTTGATGGCAATTTAGTTAAGTATACGCCTAAAGATTTTGTTAAAATAAAACATGGATTTATAATCAGCATTCATAAAAGTCAAGGCAGTGAGTTTGAGATGGTAATAATGCCTATGGCTCATTCTTATAGGCGAATGCTTTATAAAAAACTTGTTTATACTGGTGTTACTAGAGCTAAAAAGAAACTTATTATTATTGGAGAACCTGATGCTTTTGCAATGAGTGTTCAGAATAATCATGAATATATTAGAAATTCAAAATTGTTAGATAAAATTAAGTATAAATTTGAAAATAATAGTTAAAATAATAATGTATGTTTATGACATACAACATCATGTTTCTGACAAGTAGGTGATATAATGAATATGATGAAAAGTGTTGCTTTAATGGCTATGGGTAGTGCGGCTACATTAGCTTATCAGAAGTATAATAAGCCAATGATGAAGGCAGTAAAAAATGTTTTTGGAAATGCAGCACATCAAGCAGAAAAGCTAACAGATCAGTTAGATAATATGGTGTAAAAATAGCTCCTAATTTTAGGAGCTATTTTAGTTTCTTTTGAAAATTACTTAATTCTTTAGCTGTTTGTGCACTTTCTTCATATATTTTGTTAAATTCATCTAATTCATCTTTGTATTTTTGTAAAAACAATTGTAAAATACGTTCATCAACAGGTGCTAATAAAGGTGAAGATGGGATTTTTTCCCATTCAATTGCATTTTCTTCTTTTGCAAATTCTTGGTCAAAGATATTTAATGTTTTTGAGTTTGTTAAATAATGATGATTAGGATTAATTATTTTTGATAATTTGTAATGTGGTTTAAATTTACTATGTTCTGTAAGTTCAAAACTTTCGATGTTTGGAGCAATGACTTGTTTACCATTGGTTATGTAATTCCAAATAGGAGTTAATCTTATTTTAACCATTTCACTTGTTGCTTTGTAGGCTTCTTTAAAATCTGTTGTTTTAATTGGAATAGCTGGCATAGAACCTATTTCAAATGGTACCCATTTATATTCACCTTGAGTTCTTTTTAGTCTTCTAAATTCATTTATGTTAATTAAAGCAATTTTGTTTTTGTGCTCAGCAATTAATTTAACAATATTATAAAACTCATTAGTATTCATTTTTTCCTCCTCATATTTAAGTAAAATGTATTATACACGCTATTTATATTACTGTCAAATGTATATTTTCTTTTGCATTGTAAATATTAATATTGGTGATGATATGAAAAATATTTTAATTACTGGATCGCGCAGTGGAATGATTTATCCTGTTATTCAAAAATTAAAAGAAAACAATCATTTATATGTGACTGTGCATACAGATAGTGAACTTAGATCAATAAAAAGATTATACAAAGATGATAAAAATGTGGAGTGTTTAAAGTTAGATATAACTAAAGATTTAAATAAAATAGATAATCTTAATATTGATGTTTTGGTATGTAATGGTGCTATTGCGGAAAGTGGATCAATGTTTGAAATACCAATTGATAAGGTTAAAGAGAATTTTAATGTTAATGTTTTTTCTAATTTAGAATTAATACAAAAAGTTTCTCATAAAATGATTTTAAAAGGTAAGGGGAGAGTTGTAATAATATCTTCTTTAACAAGTAAGATGCCATTACCTTTTTTAGGTAGTTATTCTGCGACTAAAGCCGCATTATCGGTGATTAGTAGATGTTTATACTATGAAAGTATGCTTCTAAATTCCAAAATTGATATTGTTTTAGTAGAACCTGGTTTATATAGAACGGGATTTAATAAGCTTGCTTTTGATAAAAAATATGATTTTATGGAACTAAATTCATTTTTTGAAAGTCAAATGGAGTTAATTAGAAAAAGCGAAAGTGTTTATTTATGGCTTTTTGAAAAGAGAAATTTAAATTCTATTTCATCTAAAATATATAAAGCAATAAATGATGAAAATCCAAAATATCGTTATTCAGCTCCTTTTTCACATAATTTATTTTCTAAAATTATTAATTTATTATATTAATCTTTGATATAATATCTGTAAGAGGTGATTTTATGACAGATATTGAAATAGCAAGAAGTGTTAAAATGTTAGAAATTAGTGAGGTAGCTAAAAAAATAGGTATTAGTGATAATTATTTAGAAAGTTATGGTAAATATAAAGCTAAAATAGATTTGAATGTTTTAAATGATTTGGATAAAAAAGATGGAAAACTTATTTTAGTTACTTCAATTAATCCAACTCCTTTTGGTGAAGGTAAAACAACTATGAGTATTGGAATTCATGATGCATTAAGAAAATTAGGATTTAATAGTTTGGCTGTTTTAAGAGAACCTTCTTTAGGACCTGTTTTTGGAATTAAAGGTGGGGCAGCAGGTGGAGGATATTCACAAGTTGTGCCAATGGAAGATATTAATCTACATTTTACTGGTGATATGCACGCAATTGGAGCGGCTAATAATTTACTTTGTGCAGCTATAGATAATCATATATTTCAAGGTAATAATTTAAATATTGATAAGGATAAAATTGTTTTTAATAGATGTGTAGATATGAATGATAGAGCTTTAAGAACAGTTATGGTTGGACTTGATTTAGGTAAAGATGTGGCTCATGAGAATCATTATTCTATTACTGTGGCAACAGAGGTTATGGCTATTTTGTGTTTAGCTAAAAATTTAAAAGATTTGAAAAAGAGACTTGGAGATATTTTGTTTGCTTATGATTGTAATGGTAAACCACTTTTTGTTCGTGATTTACATGTGGAAGAGGCTATGACAATTTTACTTAAAGATGCGATTAAACCGAATTTGGTCCAAACTTTAGAGAATAATCCGGTGATTATTCATGGAGGACCTTTTGCAAATATTGCACATGGATGTAATAGTCTGATTGCAACTAAACTGGGATTAAAATTATCTGATTATGTTGTTACTGAAGCTGGTTTTGGTTCTGATTTAGGGGCTGAAAAATTTTTGGATATTAAGTGTAGAAAAGGTAATTTAAAACCTAATGTTATTGTAATAAATGCAACTATTAGGAGTTTAAAATATAACGGTGGTATGATCAAAGATGAACTTAATATTAAGAATATGGATTATTTAGAAAAAGGTATTTGTAATTTACAGGTTCATATAGAAAATATGAAAAAATATTTGGATAATATTGTTATTTGTTTAAATAAATTTGAATTTGATGATGAGGAGGAAATTGATTTTGTTCAAAAGTATTGTGAACAGTTAGGATGTGAATTTGCAATTTCTACATCATATAAAGATGGCGGGGAGGGAGCTATTGAGCTTGCCAAAAAAATAGTCAAATTATGTGAAAATGAAGTAGGATTTAATTTACTTTATGATGAAAATGATAGTATTGAAAATAAGATAGAAAAGGTTTCTAAGGAAATATATCATGCTGGAGGTGTTAAGTATTTAGATGAAGCAAAAGAAAGTATTAAAAGAATTGAAAAAATGAATTTAGACAAATTACCTATATGTGTGGCTAAAACCCAATATTCAATTAGTGATGATTCTAAAAAATTAGGTTATCCTAAAGATTATGAAATTACTGTTAGAGATGTTTTGGTAAATAGTGGTGCTGGATTTATTGTTGTTTATATGGGCAAGATTATGACAATGCCAGGACTTTCTAAAAATCCTGCATATGAAAATATGCATATAGATGATGATGGAACTATTTATGGATTATTTTAGCTTTAGTGTTAATGCTGAAGCTTTTTGTGTGTAAAAAAAACTAGATACTTTTATCTAGTTAAATACATATTGGTAGCGAGAGGGGGATTCGAACCCTCGACCCTACGGGTATGAAAAAAACTCTAATTAGTGATATATGGTAAAATATTAAAAAGCCTTTATTTTTAAGGCTTTTCATTTATAAATGTTAATATAGAAACTGATAAAAATGTTAAAGTTAAAATCTGATAAAATTTATCAGATTTTTTCAATACTTTGATATACTTATACTATCTCATAATAAAAAGGAGTTGGTATAAGTATGAGAAAAGATATTACAATAGAACATTTATTAAAAGGTGGTGAGAAATTGAACAAATCAGCTTTGGCAAGACAATATAATTGTTGTTGGGAAACAATTGACAGGAGATTGAATCCTGATAAATATAAGAAAGAAAAAAAGATAAGAATATATACTTCCAAATTAGATAAATTTAAAGAAATCATAGATGCTAAATTAGAAGAAAATAATATACCTGCTACAGGAATTTATTACTTATTAAAAACAAAATATAATTTTGATGGTAAATATGGAATAGTTAGAAAATATGTTTCAAGTAAAAAAGAAAACATAATAAAAGAATTAACTATACGATTTGAAACAATTAAAGGTTATCAGTCACAAGTAGATTATGAAAAAACCAAGGACATAAAACATCTGGAATAGTAAATGTAATATGTCTATGTTTAACGTTTATACATTTTTCTAAAATATTTTCAGTTCTAATTTTTTGAGTCTTAATACCACAAGAAGAACACAGTTTTCCCTTACAAGTATGATGTGAAAAAATGATTTCTCCACAATCTTTACAACAATAAACAGTAGCTCCTAACTTATGATTAGAACAAGAAATAACTTTATTAACTTCTTTATCAGCATTAGGTCTTGTATTATCTATAGTGACTTTATATTTACTATAATAATTATCCCAATGGTCCTCAAAAATTTTAGCAATAGTACCAGTGGATTTATAATTATTATTATTTTCCATAATAATAAATCCATCCTTATCAAATTTATTATCATCAGTTATATGCTTTTTAGCCCATGAATTAAAATTAACTA
>CALVRN010000027.1 GCA_944358675.1 uncultured Bacilli bacterium
TAAAACTCCAAAAAGCTTTATAAAATAAGCCTTAAGGAGTTTTTTCGCTTTTAAAACTGTCAAATTCAGGAATATATCACATATAAATCATTATGTAAAGAAAAATGCGTACACTTGTTCTTAAAATAAAGGCTTTTTTATATAAAATAAAACTAGAGCTATTGATATGAATCCCTTTGGGTAGACATCAATGATCTCTAGTTTCCTTTTTTAAGTTCCTGTTATGGCCGGAATCACCGCTTTTTATATGCTACATAGTAGCAGTATTATTATATGCTTTTTTGCATAGCATAATCACTTATGCATCAATAATATATCATAATTTTATGAAATTGTCCAATTGATCTAATATAAATTTTAACACTTTAAAAGAAAAGTCTACGGACTTTTCCTAATAAAAGAATACAGACCCTAACAAAATAGCTAATAGTATATATAATACTAAAATTATTAGGTAGCTATTATTGTTAGTACATGGTCTTTCACATGGTCTTTCACATGAATTATTGCAAGCCATAATTACTCCTTTCTAGGGCTTTATAGATAAGCTCCAAGTATGATTATTAAAAGAATAAATAATACTAATACGATTGCTGCTGAACTTGTTCCGGTATTACACATATAAATCATCCTCCTTTTTACCTTTCACATTATTTTATGGGAAAATTTAGTTTGTGTGATTACTTATGGGTAAAAATAAATAAAAATGTTGAATTTATAAGGAAAATTTGGTATTATTTATATGTATGAAAGCATACATATGAAAGGAAGAGTTTAAGTGAATAAGAAAAAATTATTTGTCTTTGCTTTAGTAGCGGCTTTAATGCTTACTGGTTGTGGTAAGATAGCTACTTTAAAAAATGGCGAGGAAGTTGTAGCAAAAATGGATGGTAAATCTATTACCGCAGAAGATTTATATGGTGAACTTAAAAAACAAGGTGGTGCAGTTACTTTAACAAATATGATTGATGCCTTCGTTGTTAATAAAGAAATTGAAACTGATGATGATGCAAAATCATATGCTGATTCACAATTAAGTTCATATAAAAAATCATACCAAAGTTATGGACAAGACTTTGATGCGGCTTTAACCAATGCTGGATATGCTGGAGAAGATGAGTTTAAAGATGAGTTAATTCTAGAATACAAGAAAAAAATTGTTACTGAAAATTATGTAAAAGACGAATTAACTGATTCAGAAATACAAAAATATTACGACGATAATATTTTTGGTGATATTGAAGCTAGACATATTTTAATCAGTCCTAATACAAAAGATGATATGAGCGACGATGAAAAAGAAGAAGCTGAAAAGAAGGCTAAAAAGGAAGCTGAAAATATTATTAAAAAACTTGATGATGGCGAAGATTTTGCTAAACTAGCTAAAGAATATTCTGATGATGAAGGAACTGCTAGTAATGGTGGAAAATTAACTGTTACTTATGGTTCAGTTGTTGATGAATTTTGGGATGGAGTTAACGAATTAAAAGATGGTGAGTATTCTAAAGAACCAGTTAAATCTGAATATGGATATCATATCATTTATCGTATTAAACAAAAAGCTAAACCAGAATTAAAAGAAGTTAGAGATGATGTTATTGATAAGTTAACAGAAGAAAAAATTAATGAAGACTCTACACTACAAACAAAAGCTTTAGTTGCTTTGAGAAAGAAATACAATTTAGAAATATCTGATGATGAGCTTAAAAAATCATATGATAATTCTGTTAATTCAGCATTAAGTACTAATAATTCACAAAACAGTTCAAATTAATGAACTGTTTTTTCTATAAAGTTATTTATTTCTTCATTTGTAAAACCTTTGGAATATAGTTTTTGTTTTAGTTTATTTTTTAATGTATAACCCTCATATTTGGTTCTGAGTTTGTTATATATTTTGTCCATTTCTTTTTCTAAATTGCTATTATCTAATTTTATTTGATCTAAATGATTATTGATATCTTCCCTACTATATCCTAAATTAGATAAATACATGGCAGTTTTTTGTTTAAAGATATAAACTGTATCTTTGTTATTAGATTTGATTTTTTTATTTATTATTTTTTCTAGTTTGCAATCTATTAAATCTTGAGTAAAGTTTTCTAAAGCGTTTTCAATATATAGGCTATTGATGTGATTTTCTTCTAATTCTCTTTTTATTTTATAAGGTCCATCTAAAGTTAAATTTATTTTATCATTAGTATAACTTTCAGCATAATTTTCATCATTAATTAAGCCAATTTTTTTTAAGTGAGATATTATTTTTTCTTCATCTGGTTTAGAAACTTTGTTTTTGTTTAATTCTTTTCTTATTTCATATTCACTACGTTGTTTTCGGTTAAGCATTTTTAAGGCATGATTATAGTTTTCATAGTATAATGTGTCTTCTTTAATTTTTTCTAATTCTTTTTTAGTGAGTTTTTTATTATATAAAAGACTATTATTGATAATTACATGGTCATTAGTTGTTATTATTTCATTGTTGTCTAAAATTATTTTATATTTGTTGCCAACTTTTTTGATGTTTTGTATTTTCATTGTTATCACCTATTTCATATATTCAATATACCATATTTAATTTTTTTTATTCAAGTTTTTTTATTAAAATATTTTTACTATCTTTTACTCTTAAGGCCATTATGGTGTTTTTGATTTTATAGGCTCGCATATTATCACCAAAGTTTTTTAAAATAAGTTTTACTTTTTCACCTTTAACAAATCCAATATCCATGAGTCTTCTTTTAATATCTTTACCTGTGTTTACTGATACTATAACTGCCTCTTCATTAATTTTTAATTCATTTAAATTTTCCATATTTTATTATATGATTTTGAATTAATTTGAATAACTATTATTTTTTTTGCTCATAATATGTTTGAAAGGATTTGATAGAATGAATATAAGTATAAAAGAACACATCATGAATAATTTTAAAGGAGCGAGTAAAGATGATATTAGAGAGTCAATTGTTTCATCATTTAATGATAAAGATGAAATAACTTTACCAGGTTTAGGGGTGTTTTTTGGAATTATTTGGAATAAGAGTTCTGATGATGATAAAAATAAAATATTAGATATATTAAAGGATAGCTTAAATTAGCTATCCTTTAATTCATTGTAACAAAGGTTGGTTTAGAAAAGTCTTTTCCGCTAAAGGTTACTTGGTATGTTGATCCTGATATTGTTTGATTTGAACTATCAACTAGTTTTGTTTTAAAAGTGAAATTAGCATCAGTAAATACGAAGCTAGCTGGGTCTACATTACTAGAAGTAATAGTCGCATTTCCATAGTTTTGGAAAGCAGGATCAGATATTTTAGATGACTCCAAACTTTCTTTTAAATCATATACTTTTGCAGAATCTGATGTGAATGCTAGTACATTTGATTCATTGTTATTATTATCTAAAACAAATAACTTATTATCATAAACCCCAAATTTAATATTACTTACATTATCTATTTTAGTTATATTTTTCCTATCATTGATATATAAGCCAGCTTTGTTTCCATTTTGATCGGAATAGATTACTACAGCTTTTAATTCTTTACCATCTATGTTAAGCCCGGTTACATCATAACGACTATATCCACCTTTACACATTGGTCCGGTTAAAGCGTTATATTCATCTAAAGTAAGAATAAATGTACATTCAGATGAAATATTTGGATATGGATTTACATCAACTGTTGGTCTATTATTAGCGGTACTTTCATTATGTTCATCATTTGAATTATTATTTAAAATTACGAATGTTAAAGCTATAACTAAACCAACTACTAATAACATTAAAATATATACTAAAATTATTTTACTTTTTTCCCCTTTCATTCTATTCACCTCTATTATATAGAATAACATATTTTTATGGAAAAATATAGTTATTTTTTAATTTAGTTTGATTATTTTATTTGCAACAATTTGATATTGGTCATATCTTTTTTCAACTTTACCAATTATTTTTAAGATATTACCTTCTTTAAAATTTGGCATTACTTGATAAACTCTTGGAAAAACGACAATATCAACGATTTCTAATTCATCACTACCTGTTATAAACATCATTTTATCTTTGTTTTTAGTATCTATTTCTTTTGTTCTATCAACGTAAATGACAGCTTCAATTATTTTATCAAAGTAATTGCTTAGGTCTTTTAGTTCGATAGCTTTTGGATTTTGTTTTTTATATTCTGTAACAGGATGAGCACTTAGGTAAAATCCAAATACTTCTAATTCTTTTTGCATTAACTCTTTATTAGTTAATTCTTTATATGGTTCTAACTCTGGTTTAAAAGTGTCATCTGATATATAGGCACCTATATCACTATAATTGATTATTAAATCTAAATTTTGAATTAAGGTGTTTTTGTTAAATCCAAATGAATCAAATACTCCGGCATAAATTAAGTTTTCTAATGTTTTAGAATTTATAGGTCCACCATAACAGCGGCAGATGAAATCAAATATGTCTTTAAATTTTCCATTTTTTCTTTCATTTAAAATTATTTTAGTAGCATTTGTTCCAACATTTTTTATGTTTGTAAGTGGAAATATTATTTGATTATTAATTGTTTCATAACTATCTGTACTTAAATTAATATCTGGCTTATGGATAATTATATTATTTTTTGTGCATTCATAAATATATTCTTTGGTTTTTGTTTCACTATTTATGGTGCTTGATAAAAGATGTTTCATGAATATTTTTGGATAATGAGCTTTTAGATAAGCCATACGGTAGGCAACCATAGCATAAGCTACAGAATGTGAGCGGTTAAAACCATAGTCGGCAAATTTAAATATCATATTATATACTTTTTCAGCTAAGTCTTTATTGTAACCTCTTTGAATACTACCTTTGATAAATTTTTCTTTTTCTTTTAATAATATGGTTTCACTTTTTTTACTCATAGCTCTTCTTAATAGATCTGCTTCAGCCATAGAATATCCGGCCATGACTCCAGCAATTCTCATAATCTGTTCTTGATAGACAATGATTCCATATGTTGGCTTTAAAATAGGTTCTAAATCTTTATGGAAATAATCGATTTGTTCTTTTCCCCTTTTTCTATTTATATATGAATCAATGTTTTTCATTGGGCCTGGGCGGAAAAGCGCTAGTGCAGAAACGATATCTTCAAAAGTCCTTGGTTTGAATTTTTGTAAGAATTTTTTCATACCTTCTGATTCGAATTGAAATATACCTACAGTATTTACGGTAGTGAAGATATTTAATGCTTGTTGATCATTTTCTGGAATTGTATCAAATTCTAGTTCATTTATTTCCTTTAATATGTTTGAAATTAGGGTTAAGTTTTTTAGACCTAGGAAGTCCATTTTAAGTAAACCTATTTCTTCTAAATAATCTTTATCATATTCAGTAGCATAAAATTCATCATGGGTTTTATCTAAAGGAATATATTCATCAAGGTTATATTTAGACATGACTATACCAGCAGCGTGCAATGAGGTGTGTCTTTTTAATCCTTCGAATTTTGAAGCTATTTTATAAACTGGTTTGAATTCTGGATTTATTTCTAGAAAGTGTTTTACTTTTGGATTTTGATAGTTTTGTTTTAAGGTTAATCTAGAGTCTAATAATTTGCTTAAATGATCTGCTCTTTGCTGGTCAATATCTAATGTTCGGCAGATGTCTTTTATAGCTTGTTTAGCGGCTAGAGTACCAAAGGTTACAATTAAGGCAACTTTTTTTATACCGTATTTCTGCATGCAATACTCTATTACTTTTTCTCTTTTTGTATCTTCAAAATCAACATCAATATCTGGCATAGTTATTCTTTCTGGATTTAAAAATCTTTCGAATAATAGATTATATTTTAATGGGTCAATTGTTGTGATATTTAAAGTATAAGCAACTAAAGATCCAGCTGCACTACCTCTACCTGGTCCTACTAAAATATCATGGGTTTTAGCATATTTTATATAGTCAGCAACAATTAAAAAATAGTCACAAAAACCCATTTTATTTATTGTTTCAAGTTCTTGTTTTAATCTTTCGGCATATTTTCTTGGAGCGGATGAACCGAAAATCTTTTTCATACCTTCTATACATGATTTTTTTAGTTCTTCATAGGCGTTTTTATTTTTATCAAATATTGGTAGAAGGTTTTCTTTATTTTTTATTTCAACATCACATAAGCTTACTAATAATTCGTTATTTTTTGATGTTTCTTTAAATGGTAGTAAACTTACGTTTTGAAATTCTTCTTTTATCTCTTTTAAGGTGATTCCTTCTTTAATAGCTTTTAGATATTTTAAATATTTTTCATCTTCTTTATTTATACACAATATTTCATGCATATATAAAATATTTTTGGCAGTTATTTTAGATTTTTGATTTTCATCTTTATAAGTGATAAAAATGTATTTGTATATTTTTTTTAAATCATTGTAGATGTTTCTACTTTCATAAGGAGATAGACAAATTAAATCTGATGAATAGTTTGCGAGAATATCTAAATTAAGTTCTTTTTCAGATTTTATGGTTGTTAGTTTCATTAGATTTTTATATCCATTATAATTCATGGCATAAAGAATTACTGTTTCAGGTATGGATATTTCTAGACCAATTATTGGTTTAATTTTGTTTTTTTTACATGCTTTATAAAATTCTAAAACTCCATACATATTATTATCAGTAATAGTTAAGGCTTGGATATTATTTTCTTTGGCGGCTTTAACTAAATCTTCAATTTTAATCATACTTTTTAAAAGTGAGTTACAAGTTTTTATATTAAGTGGTGCGTACATAATATCCCTCCTTACTTTTATTTTACTATAAATTTTCATTATTCTAAAGAAAAATTTACTTTTACGTTTGTTTATTTTTTGATAATTCTGTTGCTTTATATTTTAAACAACTATTTACAAATAAAGTTATTGCCTGTTATAATTATTGTATGAGTTGAAAGGATTGACATTATATGAATACTTGCTTAATGAACGGATTTAGTTTAGATGAGATTGTGAATAATTTGGGGCTTACATATATTTACAAATCAAAGCGAGGGATAATTAATAAACGTAAAGGTGTACAGAGTTACTATGAAGTTAAATGTGTAGATCTTGGGTTTAAAGTTGATAATAATACTTATATATCTTTGATACATGATGTAGGTACATGCTTTGACATGGGTAATAGCTTTGATTCAGAAGAATTTGCGATTGATTTTAAAACTTTTTCAGAGCTCAAGAAAAAATATGGAGTATATGAACCACAAAAGTTTTTAGATGAATATAAGAAACAAGTTGGAAAATGTTATGTATGGAATTTTGAAAAGAAAAATTTTGATGAAATTAAAAATCGTGATTTTTTAACGCGACATAAAGAAGAAAATGATAGATCTAATAATTTGGATATTTTAGATATGTATGATGTGGTTAGACAAACTATTGTCGCACAAGATGATCAGGTTAAACAGATACTTGCTTCTGTTTATAAAAATCAAAAAATTATTAATTCATCTTTGAATGATGAAACTATTTCTAAATTAAAAGAAAACATTATTGTTTATGGGCCGACTGGAACTGGTAAAACAGAAATACTTAAACAAATTGCGAAGATTTGCAATGTTCCCATTGTTATTGAAGATGTGACTGCTTTTTCAGAGACTGGGTATGTTGGTCGTAATGTTTCTGAGATGATTACTGATTTATATTCAGCGGCTGGAATGGATTTAAGTTTTGCGGAAAATGGAATATTAGTTATTGATGAGTTTGATAAATTAGCTGAAGGTAATATGGATGGTAATGGTGATGGGCCTTCTAGAAGTGGCGTTCAAAGGTCACTTTTGAAATTATTAGATGGTGGTACAATAAGTTTTAAAGAGGATTATGAAAGTGAAGATTTAATTGATTTTAATTCTTCTAAATTAACAGTTGTGGCTTTAGGTGCTTTTAGTGGTATTAAGAAAAATGATGATTATTTTGATGTTACTACTAAAGACTTTATAGACTATGGAATTATGCGTGAAGTCATGGGAAGATTTTCTAAATTAGTTTCTATGAATGAACTTTCTAGAGATGGCTATAGAAAAATATTATTAGAATCTAATTTGAGCCCAATTAATACTTATCAAAAGTTATTTGAGGAATTAGGTATTAAATTTACTTATGATGATGAATTAATTGATTATATAATTGATGAGGCTATCGCATTAGACTGCGGAGCTAGAAGTTTGAAAACTGTATTTGATGGAATTATTAGTGATTCATTATTCGATATATTTGCGGATGGTAAAAAAGAAGTTCATTTGGGTGTTCCTAAGGAAAATGGAAAATCATATGTGGCTAAAAAAAGAGCGGCAGCTAAAAGAAAGAAAGTTGGATTTTAATATAATTTATTTACAGATATTTGACTTATCAGGGATATTGTGATAAAGTTATATAGCGAAGAAAAAAACTTAAGGAGGGATAATCATGGCAAAAAAAATAACTGAGGCTAAACCATTATTTGGTAATCGCCGTTCTCATGCTTTAAATGCGACTAAACATGCATTTAAACCTAATTTACAAACAGTAACTATTAATGGTAAAAAATATAGAGTTTCTGCTCGTGAATTAAAATCTATTAAAAAAATGTTAGCTGCTTAAGTCCATGATTATGGACTTTTTTTCATAATAAAAGAAAGCCTCGAGAGAAAGAAGGCTTTCTTATTTTATTATAAAGGTTATTCCGGTACGTTCGTTTTTAGCAATTACTTCATACCCTAGTAGGGATAGGGTTTGTTTTACTATTGATAATCCTAAACCGAACTGTCCGTTGATACCTTTTTTGTAAGGAGTAAACATGTCGTTTAAAATGCTTTCATCGATATTTGGTCCATCATTATAGAAAGTAATACGTTTATTTTTTACCGTTATTTTTATTTCTTTTTTAGCATATCTTATAAAATTACTTAAGATATTGTCAATTATTGCTTCCCACATATCTTTTGAACCTTTAAAATCCGTTTTTTTATCTAAAATATCGATTTGCCATTTAATATCTGGCCTAGTCACTTTAAACTTTGATACGGAATTTTCTAATATATCAACGATGTTTATTACACCGCTTTTATAATTTTCCATATCTTTAAAATACGTTAATTTATTCAAATATAGTAAGGAGTGTACTTTAATTTCTAATTTTTTTATTTCTTGCTTTATTATTTTAAGTCCATCTTCTTCGGTTTCAACACCATCTTCGATAGCTTCAATATATGATTTTATAACGGTGAGAGGGGTTTTAAAATCATGAGAAATATTTTGATACATTTGGTTTTTGTATTCTTCTTGTTTATGTAGGGTAAGTTTCATATCATCGATGGCTTCAGATAGGACTTTTAATTCATCATCTACTTTATAATTATATTTATCTTTATATTTATCATTATCTAAATTATCTACTTTTTCTTTTAGATGACGAATTTTTTGGGCGAGGGACTGACTCCACCAGGCTACTATAGCAAGCATTAGTAGTAAGGTTATTAATAGAACTGGGAATAAAGCTTCTAATGTATCAGCCCGCATTTGACGAACATAGTTATCATTTGTTATTGCTATTTTATAACTATTTTCATCAGTTAGTGTATTATAGTAGTAAGTTTTCTTTTGGTATTCAAATTTACCATATTCCCCGTTTATGTTTTCTAAAATTTGATTAGGTGAAAGATCAATTACATCTTTTAAATTACTAGATACTGTAATAATATCATTAGTTTCATAAATATAAGCAATACTACTATCTATTTCTGTAGAACTAACATCGTTTCTTACAACATCTAGTGGAGTTTTTAAGTATAAATATATATTTTTTTCATAAAATGGTATTAAGACTTTTGGGAGTATAATCGCAATACTTATATAGATTAAGGCAAACATAATTAGTACGATAGTTAGGATTTGCCGATATAAATTATGTTTTAAGTTCATGATAATCTATACCCATATCCATAAATAGTGTTTAGTCTTAATTTAGGCATTTTCTTTCTCAGCCTTCTGACTAAGTCATCGACTACTCTATCACTACCGAAATAATTGTCTCCCCAAACAGTTTCTAATATATGACTTCTTGAAAATGATTTGTTTTTATTTTGTACTAGCATTAATAGTAAATCGAATTCCAAAGTAGTGAGAGAAAGTTCTTTAGATTCATCTTTAACTAGTCTTTTATCAACATCAATTTCATATGTATCATATATTATCTTTTGAGTTTGGCCCATATAAGCTCTTTTAATAATATTATTAACTCTTAATACTAACTCTTTTGGTGAATATGGTTTGGTTACGTAATCATCACTTCCTAACTCCAAACCAATTATTTTATCTAAATCTTGATCTCTAGCTGATGTGAATATTACAGGAACATCTTCTCTTTCTCTTATTTTTTTTATAATGTCATAGCCACTTATTTCATCGCCTAACATTATATCTAATATCCATAAATCTGCTTTATCAGCTACGTGATTTAAAGCATCTGTACCATTATAATATTGAGTTACCTCATAACCAGCTCTTTCTAGATAAGATTTAATTAAGTCATTTAAGTTTTTTTCATCTTCCACTAAACAAATTTTATACATTATTATCGCCTCATTTATAGTATAACACTATTTCACAATTTTCTCATCTATCACAACCTTTCTAAGAGCCTTTTATCTTTGCTCTGTAATAATCATACTAAATCATTATGGTGAAAGTTTGATAAAAATATGTGAAATTGTGGTAAAGAAAAATCTAGTGTGTTTTTTAATTGGCTCTCCAATTTCTAGTGGGGAGCTAAATTTATGGTTTGGTCTTTAAATTCAATATAAAAACAAGCAAAAAATGTATTAAATTTTTAATGCTTGTTTTTTTGTATTTTTAAATTGCTATTTTTTGAATTTTTGATACTTTTAAAAGTGTGAAAAAACAGTGAAATACATTGAATGGATTTTCAGTGTTTCAAAAAAACTAGTTTTGATTTTTCTATTTTCTACCTCCAACTTTTTGATTTAAAATATATAAAAGTCGTAATCTAAAAAACTCAAAATTTTTATATCCATATCCAAGTCTTTTTATATCTTTTATTTTTTTTGTTCACTCCTTCCGTATATCCATTTGATAATCTCTTATCTATAAATGAATTAACTATATGTTCTAGCCAATTGTTTATTGTCTTAGCTGCTTCTATAATTTCTGATATTTGACTTTCATTACATAATTCTATCCACGCGAGTAAATCTTTTTCGGCATTTTCATAATTACTATGATTCACTATATCTAAAAATAATTCTTTTAATTCATAACCCCTTTTTAACTCTTCTGATATATTTAAAATTTGATGTAATAAATCTATCTTCATTATTTCAGTCATATGTCCATTTCTATATATTTTAATATAACTATACCAATTATCTACTCGATTATAATAGACCCTAATTAAGTTGGCATTATAACGTTTTTTTAGTAACTTATATTCTTTCGTTTTTTCGCCGTATTCATCTTGTAATCTAATCCTAATACTATCTAATGCTTTCATTACATATCTTTCATAGTGAAATCTATCAGCTACATATTTTGCCTTTGAAAACATCACTTTCGTTACCAATAAATATGGCTCATACATATCTCCAATTACATATTCAACTGAATTTCTATTTGTAATTTTTGTAAAATAATTGTTTAAATATTCTTTTTTTCTATTTGGTAGAATATCTAATGTACATTTGTGTATTGGATCATTCACTATAAAAGCATATTTACCATATGATGTATCAGCCTTAAACTCATCAAATGATATTATTTTTGGCAATGCTTTAATACTTCTAGAATGGTCTTTCATTATAATTTTTAATTCTTTTCTAACTGTATATTCACTTACATTATTTTGCCTAGCTATTTCATATATTGTCATACTTTTATTCAACAAATCTTTTCTTATTTTGATTTTCAGCTTATTTGATAAAGTATGATTTTTCTCATGAAGATTTGTGGTTTCTGTAAATTTAATATTACATTCATGACAAATAAATCTTCTTTTACTTAAATATATTACACTAGAATGACCAGCTATATCTAAGTATTTGATTTTTACCGGTTTTAATACATCATGCACTGATGAAGTAAATTTATTACACTTGGGGCACCTATATTTTTTGCTTCTTATTTTTACATAAATAATCTTCACCATTCTTTCTTTTTCCAATTCTTCATCAATTTTGTAGACCTCAAATTTTCTTTTATCAAGTCCTATTAATTCAACAATCTCTTCTTTCACTAAACACCTCATTCTAGTGAAAAAACATCTTCAAATTACACTAAAAATATGATAGTATAAAACTGTACTTATTTGATTATAATGTTTATTCACACACTCATTATACATCATTTAAGTACACAAAAAACGGCGGTTCAATTTACCGTCGTTTTCTATTATTAGCTCCCCAGTAAAAATCGGAGTTTTTAGTTATCTCTCCCCAGTAGAACACGGAGTTTTTATTTTTTACTCCCCACCAGAAATTGTATAACTGTCATTTTTACTCCCCACTAGAAATCGGAGAGCCAATTTACACACTAGATTATACACTCTCTTTATTCTTTTCTTATTTTATCATGAAACAATTTTAAACGGATCTAATGAAGTCCCACTTCCACTTAATGTGATATCAGATTTTAGATATACGGCGGGACGCGGCGCATGGTAGGAAGCGTTCACAGTGTAATAGCCCAAGGTACCAGCAGCAGCGACAATCCAAACGTAGTTAGAGAAGTCACCAGTGTACGGAGAAATTGTCCACCAATAACTTCCTGATATATACATCCAATCTGTATTTCTACATGTTTTATAATTTTCATAATTTGTTTTGCCTGTTCCACAATTTACCATATCACTATTAGCTCTCAAATAATCACTATGTGCTATTAACCCAATATTCCCACTCCAAGTTGTTCCTTGTTCACTTGCTATTTGGCCCGCCAAATCAGCATTATCAGATGTAACCGCTCCTATTCCCCATGTATGGGATACTATGTTATCTTTTATTGATGAATCTAAATTTGTATAATATTCTCCATTTAAATATGTATTTAATGTCGCTGGTCTTATCCAATTATTTGAAATTGAAGTGTCCCATGCTTGTTCTGGAAGTAATTCATTTTTTAATATCTTATATGTTCCATCTGCTTCTTTTGCTACTATTCTCCAAATCTCTCCATTATCAAACTCTATATAATTATCTGGATTGGCTCCTTTATAAACATATCTTCCTGATTCATATGTGTCCTCGTATAATCCATCTCCAGATTCTACAACTTCTACTGGCTGTTTCCCTATATTGGTACTAGGACCAACTATTACTGTATAACTACTACTTACTGTATTAGTTCCATCTGATACCCTAGCTACTACACTACCACTTGCAGTAAATGATACATTTGCAGTAGTTGAATATACATATTGAACTGTTCCATTATCTTTTTGATATGTGCAGGTTAAACTACTACCACATCCTGATGG
>CALVRN010000028.1 GCA_944358675.1 uncultured Bacilli bacterium
GATGGATGAATGGATGAAGAAAATCGACCATGCAGAAGCTGTTAAAGAAGGACATGCAGAAGGCTTAGAACAAGGATCAAACAAAAAAGCATTAGAGATTGCTAAAAACATGTTGGATGCTAAAATGAGTATTTTGGATATTTCTAAATTTACAGGTTTAAGTGAAACTGAAATTAACGAATTAAAAGTTAAGGATTAATTATTTTTTGCATGAAAAAACAATGGCTTAAAAACCATTGTTATTAAATTTATTACAGCCACATCCAGGATCGTTGTTGATGATTTGGTTTTCTTCAGAGCATGAATATTCAGGAGTGTAAGTGTGATTGTAAATATGTTTATTGATTACATGTGTGTGAATTGGACATACATGTTTTACTTCATGACAAAATTCTCTTTCTACACAGTTTGTGATAACTGGTTCCATAATCGGACAATTTGGCTGTCTGTCACAACAATTATCCATTGGTCTATTAAAGCCAAAATTTCTTCTAAACATTTTTCTTTCCCCCTTATCTAATTTATGATATGAGCGCTATTGAATATTGAATATGGCAAATGTTTATTATTTGACATTTGTTTTATTTATATATATTATATTGGTTGATTTTAGGAGGTTTTTATGGCGAAATTTAGTTTAGAAGAAAAGAAGGAAATAGTTGCATTATTTGATAAGTGTGATATTGCTTTACTTAAGGTTAGTGAACATGAGGGAGTTAATCATATTGATAAGGTTATAATTGATGGTAAAGATTATAATATGCCAAGTGAAGAGTTAGGTTTTAGAATTAGAATGTCACGTGAGGCCGTAAATTTAATTAGACAAAAGGGAAGTATTTTAAAGTTAGATAAAACTGAAAGAAATTTTGTTATTCAATTTCATCCTGCTTGGATAATGCTTAGAGATGGTTTTGATTTTAACGGTGAGTTTGATGCTAGTTTATCTGGGGTTATTTTACCTAGTATAAAGAAGCCATATACACTTTGGTGTAAGGATTTTTGTGATTCTGTTGGTGATAAAAGATATTATCCTCAAAAAAACATGGGTTCATTAATGGTAACATATAAAGAGTTTACAGATATTCTTAAATCAGATAAAAATAGAATATGGTTTTCATTAAAAGAAAATATGTTTATACCTTTTACCAAAAATGTAGATCCTTTATATCGTGGCTTTTTTGAGGCTGTTAGGGTTAAGTTAGAAGGTAAATCTAATTTAAAGGTTGAACTTAATAAGTATGGTTATCCTGAAGTTTATTATAATCAAAATGATAGATGGATGAGAATTGATGTTTCAACAGAAGAAGGCTTAAAGAAATTATCTGAGTTTTCTCCTTCACCATTTGATGATATGAAAGTTTTAGAAAGTAAGCAAAAACAGTTAAAGAAAAAAAGACCTACTAAGAAGGGTAAAAAAAGAAAATAAGCAGTTTATCCGTTTATTTTCTTATATATTTCTTCTACTGAAAGTAATTTTCCTTCATTTTTATACTGTGGTTTTAGGTGAAGATGAAAGTGCTTGACTTCTTGTTTTAAGCCGTTATTTTGAACTAGTGTTAATCCATCTGTGTGCAATTTGTCAGATAATAATTGGTTTATTTTTTTAGCTGTGTTCATAATATGCATTAGAGTATTATCATCAATGTCAAATAAGTCTGTATAATGTTTTTTTGGAACAATTAATGTATGACCATTAGTATCAGGATTTACATCTAAAAATACTTTAACAATATCATCTTCATAAAGTGTGTATGAAGGAATTTCTCCATTTACTATTTTACAAAAAATACAATCCATTTTATCACCCATAATTATTTTATCATATTATGGGTAATTTTATAAAAATTATATGAAAAATACTTAAAAAATGTTAAAATATAATGAGGTGATGAAAATATGAATATTTTAAAAATAGATAATTTGACTGTGGAGGTAGCTGATAAAATAATTTTGAAAGATTTTAATTTAGAAATTAAATCTGGAGAGATTCATGCAATTATGGGACCTAATGGGACTGGAAAATCAACTTTAACTAAAGTTATTATGGGAGATCCAAATTATAAAATTATTAAAGGGAAAATTAGTTATAATGGTAAGGTTATTAATAAGATGCCGGTTAATGAAAGAGCTAAATTAGGTATTTTTTTAGGAATGCAGATGCCAATGGCTATTGAGGGCGTTACTAATGCGGATTTTTTAAGAAGTGCTTTAAGAGCTAAAGAAGGAGAAAAATTTAAATTACTTCCTTTTATTAGAGAGGTTGAGGAGTTAACTAAAAAATTACATATGGATTCAGATATGATTCATAGGGGAGTTAATGATGGATTTTCTGGGGGAGAGAGAAAGAAAAATGAAATATTACAGATGAATATTTTAAAACCAGATGTTGTTCTTTTAGATGAAATTGATTCTGGACTTGATGTCGATAGTTTGAAATTAGTTGGTGAGAGTGTTATGGAATACTATAATAATAGAAAACCAGCAATTTTACTTGTTACACATTATCAAAGATTACTTGATTATATCAAACCTGATTTTATTCATATTATGAAAGATGGTCACATTGTTTTAAGTGGTGATAAGACTCTTGCTTTAAAAATAGAAGAAGAAGGTTATGATAAATTAGTAGGAGATATGCATGAATAAAGTTATAATTTATGGCGAAGATATTAAGATAGAAAATAGTGATGGTATAGAAGTTAGTGTTGGTGAAGCAAGTAAATTTTTAAATGTTCAAAGTGTAAAAATTAAAGTTATAAAGGATACTGATATAGTTATTGATGCTAGTGAGGTTGATATAAAACTTGATTTTTATATTAATGTTTTGGAAGGTGTTAAAGTAAATATTTATGAGTATAAACATGATGGAGATTATAAATTTCAATATAAATATTATTTAGAAAAGAATAGTTATTTAAATGTTGAAAAATTAAATGATGGCAAAGAAATTAAAGAGATGATGGTTATTAATTTGAATGGAGAGAAAGCTAAAGCCAATTTTCATTTAAAAACAATTAGTAAAACGCATGAAAAGTATAATTTTTTAGTTTATCATAATGCGAAGAATACAGTTAGTAACATAATAAATAATGGGGTTAATATTTTAAATGGAGAATTAGAATTTAATGTATCGGGATTTGTTTCTAATGGAATAACTGGATGTGATGTTAATCAAAGTGCGAGAATTATAAATATGACAGATAATATTTGTATGATAAAACCTAATTTATTTATTGATGAGAATGATGTGGTGGCAAATCATAGTGCACTTATAGGTACTTTTTCAGCAGATGAGATTTTCTATTTAATGAGTAGAGGAATTTCTGAAAAGGATGCGGAAAGTTTACTTACTAAAGGTTTTCTATTAAATGGTATTACATATTATAAGGAGTCTTTAGAGAATATTATTAATAAGTATTGGAGGTGATAAATATGCACCGTGAGGATTTTAATCTTTTGAATTTGGGTATTATTTATTTTGATAATGGAGCAACTACTTTAAAGCCCAAAATTTTAAGTGAGGCTATAGGTGATTATTATAATAATTATAGTTCAAATGCGCATAGAGGTGATTATACTTTAAGTATAAAGGCTAGTCAGAAATATGAAGAGACTAGATATTTAGTTAAAGATATGCTTAATGCGAGGAAGGCATCAGAGATTGCTTTTACTAGTGGGACAACTGATTCTATTAACAAAATTGTATTTGGTTATTTTAAATATAAGTTAAAAGAAGGTGATGAAGTACTTCTTACCAAGAGTGAGCATGCATCTAATTTACTTCCGTGGTTTGAACTTGCAGATGATTTAAAATTGAAAATTAAATATATTGAATTAGATGACAATCATGAAGTTTTAATAGAAAATGTGAAGAAGTCTATTTCTTCTAAAACTAAGGTTATATCTATTGCTCATGTTAGTAATGTGGTTGGTGATGTTAGACCAATAAAAGAAATCATTAAATTAGCTCATAGTAAAGGTATTTTAGTTTTAATTGATGGGGCGCAGAGTGTTCCTCATTTGAAAGTTGATGTTCAAGATTTAGATATTGATTTTTTAGCTTTTTCTGCTCATAAAATGTGTGGACCAACAGGGGTTGGAGTTTTATATGGAAAAGAAGAACTATTAAACGATATAAAACCTATTATATTTGGTGGAGGAATGAATGCGGATTTCAGTCATGATGGCAGGCGAATTTATAAGACTATGCCTGATAGGTTGGAGGCTGGTACTCCCAATGTAGCTGGAGTTATTGGATTTGGTTATGTCATTAAGTATTTAATGAATATTGGATTTGATAAGATTCATAAATATGAGATCGAACTTAAAGATTATTTGGTTAAAAGATTGAATGAAATACCGGAGATAACTATTTATAACGCTAATAGTGAAAGTGGAATTGTGACTATTAATTACGATGGGATTTTTCCACAAGATTTATCTATTTATTTAGACAAGTATAATATTTGTACACGGGCTGGAAATCATTGTGCGAAGATACTTAAAGAAGAGATTCATATTAAAAATACTTGTAGAATTAGTTTGTATTTTTATAATTCAAAAGAAGAAATTGATAAATTGATAGATACTTTAAAGAATCCAAAGATTAAAGAGGAAATTATTTAGTTTCCTTTTAATTTGACTTTTATTTTAATAATGGTATTATATACATTTATGAAAGAAGGAAAGAATATGTTTGGAATTATGTCTAATGGTAAAATAGATATTGAATTGTTTAATGAAATGTATTTAGAAAATAAAGCTATTATTGAGAATTTGCTTTTTTATATGGAAAAGAGTCCAAAACTTTTAGAAGTTAAACTAGATGAACTTGGTTATGATAAAGTTCAAGATTTGATTGCTTTTTTTAGTAATTGTAACCCTAATTATACGACAATTAGTTTAATGGCATTTTTAGAGGGATATTGTGAAAAAAAAGAGGATGAAATCTTTTTAGATTTATATATGGCTATTCAAGAAGGTAATTTAGGTGAATGGTTAGAAAATTGTGATATGACCAAAATAAATATGCTTTATAAGAATTTTAAAGATGATGAGACAATTACTTTACTTTTTCCTGATATTAAGGATTATGTTTTGGAAAGAGAAAGTAAATTACATAGATAATTTTTTGTTATTTACATAAAATTAATGTATAATGAAAATGGTGGTTATTCATGAAAAAAAGTGTTTTAGTATGCAATCCCAATAGTGGTAAAAATGATAAAGAAGTTTTAGCTTTGAAGTTTAAAAATATTTTAAAACAACATGATTACAGTGTTGAGGTTATTTTTACTAAATATGCTGGTCATGCAAAAAAAATAATTTCAGATTTACCTGATGATATAGATTTGGTTATATCCTTGGGTGGTGATGGTACGTTTAATGAAGTTGTAACTGGTAATTTAAAACGTAAAAAGAAGTTATTACTTACTCATATCCCACTTGGAACAACTAATGATTTAGGTGCTACTTTTGGTATGGGTAAAAATCCTGTTAATAATTTAAAAATGATTTTGGAAGGAACTGTTAAGGAACTTGATATTTGTACAATTAATGATGTTCCATTTGTTTATGTGGCTGGACTCGGTAAGTTTACCGATGTGGCTTATGATACTCCTAGAAAATTAAAAAAGAATTTAGGATATTTTGCTTATATGATAAATGCAATAAAATCTTTTAATCAAAAAACACATTTATTTGAAATGAGTTATACAGCTAATGGTGAGAATTGTACAGGGCTTTATTCATTCGCACTTATTTGTAATGCTAGTAGAATGGGGGGACTAGAGATTTTACAGGATGTAAAGATGAATGATGGTAAGTTTGAGGTTTTACTTTCAAATATAACAACAAAAAAAGATATTATTAGGAGTTTATATTTGCTTAAAACAAGTGAT
Organism: uncultured Bacilli bacterium; assembly: GCA_944358675.1. Lineage (GTDB taxonomy): Bacteria > Bacillota_I > Bacilli_A > RF39 > UBA660 > Coprosoma. The sequence goes on from CALVRN010000028.1 coordinate 5,901, forward strand.
ATTACTAAGGTTCCAGGATTTTATTTTTTTAGAACCGATAATTTAAAAATTAAATTAAAGGAAACACCTAAGAAAAGTTTTTGTATCGATGGTGAGATGCTGAAAACAGGAACGACCGAATATGAAATTAAAATTGTTAAAGGAATAAAAATGTTACTACCTAATAAAGAATTAGATAAAATTTTTATTTAGTTTGCCATTAAGTTAATTTTATGATAGAATGTATATAGATGAAGGAAACTTCATAAAATAAAAAAGGAACGTTCAATACGCAATGTTGAACGCAACCTGTTTTGTGGTATGCGCCTAAATCATCGATGATGAGCTAGGCGCTGTTTTCTATTTAAATAGTAATATAAATACTAAAATAAATAGAAGGGATATTATGGCATAAAGAGCTTTTTCTCTTTTAGTCATAAACATCACCTCCAATCTAAGCGATAAGAGGTCGCGCCCAACTACTGAACATTCCTTGATATAAGTATAACAAACAGTTATAAAAAATACAATAGAATTATTGCGTTTTGTTATATTTTGCATGTTTTAAGATAGCCGTAATGGCAAATTGCTTTTTATAGCTTTTTTTGTTATAATGTATAAGGCTTTTAAACACTTTAGAAAGGAGACAAAATGAGTAAAATAAAAATATTTGCTCTCGGCGGATTAAATGAAGATGGAAAGAATATGTATGTCGTAGATGTCGATAACGATATATTTATATTCGATGCAGGATTAAAGTACGCTGATGACAAAATGCTTGGAGTAGACTATATTATTCCAAATTATGATTTACTTAAGAAAAATAGAAAAAATATTAAAGGTATATTTATTACACACGGACATTATGATAACATGGGAGCTTTATCTGAAATATTAAAAGAAGTTCCTGATTTACCAATTTATGGAACATCATTTACAATGGAAATTATTAAGGATGATCTTTTAGCGGATAATTTAAATGTTAAAAATTTAAGGGTTATTAAACCTCATAGAAAAATTAATTTTGGTAAAAATAGTATTTTTCCAATTTCTTTAACACATATGGTTCCAGAAAATGTTGGTTATGTTTTATATACACCAGATGGTGCAATATTCTATACGGGTAATTTTGTATTTGATTCAACGATGTTAGGAGCTTATAAGACTGATATTGGTAAACTTGCTTATGTTGGTAAACAAGGTGTTTTATGTTTACTTTCTGAATCTTTATATGCGGATAGGCAAGGATTTACATCACCTAATCATCGTACAGCTAAAGCTATCAGAGAAGTTTTGAATAGAACTGATGGTAGAATTTTATACAATATTTATCAAGCACAACTTTATAGAATACAAGAATTATTTAATGAAATAAAAAATACTGATCGTAATGTGGTTATTATGGGTAAAAGTTTAGAAAGTGTTATTTTAAAAGCTATTGATAAGAATTATGTCAATTTTGATAAGAAAAGAATTTTACCAATTAACCATGTTAAGGATGATAAAATCGTTGTAATTATATCTGATGAAAGAGAAAAGCCTTTTTCTAATTTAAAAAGAATTGTTAGAGGTTATGATAAGTTTATAACAGTTACTAAAGAAGATACAATTATATTTGCTTCACCAATTGAAGATGGTATGGAAAGAACAGCTACTAAGTTGCTTGATGGACTTGCTAAAATAGGAGCTAATGTAGTTGAGATTTCTAAGCGAAAATATTTATCACATCATGCTTCTTCTGAGGATTTGATGCTTATGATAGATTTGATGAGGCCAAAATATTATATGCCAGTTATTGGTGAGTATCGTAATCAGGTGGCTAATCGTAATGTGGCTAAAGAAGTTGGTATGGATGATGATCATATTTTACTTCGTTTAAATGGTGAGGTTGCTTATTTTGAAAATGGTGAGCTTATAGATAATGGAATGAAAGTACCTGTTGATGATATTTTAATCGATGGACTTGCTGCTGGTGATGTTGGTGAACTTGTTCTTAAAGATCGTGAACTTTTAAGTGACAGTGGTATTGTTATTGTTACAGCAACAATTGATAAAGAAACTAAGGAGATTTTAGCTGGACCAGAGGTTTTAACTAGGGGATTTATTTTTGTTAAAGATAATATTGATTTGATCAAAGAGGCTGAAAAGATAGCTACTGATGTTATTTTAGAACATACTAGATCTAATTATGTTGATTTTGCTAAAGTTAAACTTGGAATTAGAGATAAGGTGGGTAAATATTTCTACGAGCAAACCGAATGTAAACCAATGATTTTAATTGTTATTGGAGAGGTATAACTTTAATGTTTTAAGCTGGCTTAGACTAGCTTTTTCTTTTGATTTGTGTTATTATCTTGTGAGGAAGTGATTAGTATGTTGATGCCACATTTAGATGAAGCTAAAAAAAGAACTAAAAATGAAGTTAAGATTAAGAAATATGAAATACCAGAAAATTTAAAAACTTTAGGAATCCACAAAACTTATTATGTTAAAACATATGGATGTCAGATGAATGTTCATGATTCAGAGAATATTAAAGCTATTTTGGAAGAGATGGGATTTAAAGAAGCTTTAGATATGGAAAGTGCTGACTTGATATTACTTAATACTTGTGCAATTAGAGAAAATGCTCATAATAAAGTATTTGGTATGATTGGAAGACTCAAACATATGAAAGAAGAAAGACCAGATATTATTACTGGGGTTTGTGGATGTATGGCACAAGAGGAAGTAGTGGTTAATGAGATTTTAGATAAATATAGTTTTTTAGATTTAGTGTTTGGAACGCATAATATTCATGAATTACCAGAAATTTTAAATAAGGCAATGCATAAAAATAAAATAGAAGTAGATGTCTATAGCTGTGAAGGGGATATTATTGAGGATATGCCAGCTAAGAGAGATAGTAAATATAAAGCTTTTGTTAATATTATGTATGGCTGTGATAAGTTTTGCACATATTGTATAGTGCCTTATACAAGAGGAAAACAAAGAAGTAGAAGATTTGGTGATATTATAAGAGAAGTTAAATCTTTGAAGGATAATGGTTATAAAGAAGTTACATTACTTGGTCAAAATGTTAATGCTTATGGTAAAGATTTAAATTTAGAATATGATATGAGTGATTTATTAGAAGAGGTAGCTAAAACAGGTATTGAGAGAGTTAGGTTTGTAACATCACATCCTTGGGATTTTACGGATAAGATGATCGAGGTTATCAGCAAGTATCCAAATATTATGCCTTATATTCATTTACCATTACAATCTGGGTCTGATAGAATACTTAAATTAATGGGTAGAAGGTATACTAAAGAATCTTATTTAGAGTTATATAATAAGATTAAGGAAACTGTACCTAACGCATCTATAACAACAGATATTATTGTTGGGTTTCCAGGCGAAACTGAAGAAGATTTTGAAGATACTTTGGATGTTGTTAATACTTGTAAGTACGATTCAGCTTTTACATTTATCTTTTCGCCTAGAGAAGGAACACCGGCGGCTAGAATGAAAGATGATACACCACTTAAAGTTAAAGAGGAAAGATTACATAGATTAAATGAACTTGTGAATAAATATGCGAAAGAGGCAAATGACAAATATTTAGGAAAAGTTGTTCCTGTATTACTAGAAAATGTAAGTGAGAAAGATGATAGTATGCTTGCTGGATATACAGATACGATGAAACTTGTAAATGTGAAAGCCCCTAAAGAAATGTTAGGTGAGATTGTAAATGTTAAAATTACGGATGTTAAAACATGGAGTATGGATGGAGAGGTAGCTTAAGCTATCTTTTCTACTTGTAAAAATTTTGTTATTTTGGTATTATTGATGTAAAGAGTAGGAGATAAGTATATGAAAGATACTGAAAATAATGCTAATAAAATAAAAGAATTTGTTAAAAAGGTTGAGGATAGAACTAACGATGCATTAGATGATTCTTTGATGGATGAAGATGCTAAGTCAGAAAATTTTGATGTCAATTATACTGATATTGTTAAAAATTCTGCAAAAGATAAAATGTCTAAGTTGCCTTGGCTTATTTCAATATTTTTAATTTTAATTATTGCAATAATGTTTTGTTTAACTTTCTTTAGTAGTAATCCTAAAACATTATTTACACAGACTGTTGATGGACTGTTCACTTATTTAGAAGATAATGTGAATGACAATGTTTATGATATTATGGATGGCAATATTACTTTAGATTACACAATTAAAAGTAATGATGAAAATTCTGAATTATATAATGAATTAAGTAAGGTTAGTTTTAATGTGGATTATGTTAAAGATAATGCTGGAAATAGAACTTATGCTGATTTAAAAACAACTTATGATGGCAATGATTTTGTAAATGCTAATATTTATGGTAATGGAAATGATACCTATATTTATTCACCAATCGCATCTGAAAATTATATTAAATTAAATGGTAATAGTTTAAGATATTTTACTAATGGTAATGATGTTAATATTATTTTAAGAGGATTAAATCAAGCTATTGATAAGGTTATTGCCGATGAGAAAATATATGGTTCTAAAGAAAATTTAGATATTGATGGTAAGGTTGTTAAGAGTTATAAAACAAAACTTATTATAGATAAAACAAATAGAGATAGAACTGTTGAAACTTTTGTTAATACCTTAAAAGCTAATGATGAATTAGTTAGTGTTCTTGCTAAAATGAGAAATGTTAAAAATAGTGATATAAGAAATTCTATGGATAATTATTTATCTAAAATAAAAAATGAACTAGAAAGACATGAAAAGTTAGAAATATCACTTTATGTAGATAATAAGACAAATGATTTTATTAGAGCTGAAGTTTTAAGTAAACTTGGAAATGTTAGTTTTACTAGGAAAGAAGATAATAAATTTACTTATGTTATTTCTAAAACAGAAGATAAAATTTTGACTACTGGTGAATTTGCATTTACAGTAAACGATAATAAAACAAAATATACTTATAATTTATATTATAAACAAACTCAAAATGATAAAGTTTTATCTGAAGGTAATTTCGATTTAAAATATACAAGTAAAAAGGCTAGTGTTTTTGAAAATGTCGATGTTAGTAATGCAATCGATTATAGTCAAATGAACGAATTAGAAAAGCTCGCAATTTATACAAAAATTTTAGCTACTCCTAACATGAATAATTTTTTGTCTATTTTGGAAAAAGTAGTATAAGAGCTACTTTTTTTGTGTACTTTTTTAGGTTAAATGCATATCTTAAAGTGAGGGGTGATAAAGTGGCATCATATAAAGAAATAGTAACCAAGGCAATTATTGGTAAGGGTAAGAAGCATTTTAAAAATAGTTATACCTTAGAGGCAGAAAATAAGCCAACCACTGTACTTGGATGTTGGGTAATTAATCATAAATTTAAAGGTTATAAGTCTGGTGATAAGGTGGGGGTAGATGGATCTTTTGATATAAATATTTGGTATTCTTATGAAAATGATAGTAAAACAGCAGTTATTAATAAAAAAATTGAGTACAATGATTTATTTAATGTTAGATTAAGAGAGAATGCTGATTTATCTGGCGATACAGATATTATTGTTAGGTCTTTAAAACAGCCAACATGTTCTGGGGTTAATATTCAAGATAATAATATGATTTCATTTAATATTGAAAAAGAACTTGGTGTAGAAATAGTTGGAGAGACTAAAGTTAAAATTGCTGTTGAGGATGATGAAGAGCCTTGGGATGAAATAGTTGATGATGTTGATGATGATACTTTGAAAGAAATTGATGAAAAAGTATCAGAAGATTATTTAAGTGCGGAATAATCGCACTTTTTTGGTATAATATGTATAGGTGGTTTATATGACAAAAGTTTATTTAGTTAGACATGCATTTACTCCGGCTAATAATGCGAGTTATAATGGACAAGAAGGTTTATGGCAAATTGCACAAGATAAAGATATGCCGATTGAAAAAGAATATGGTGTAAAGCAAGCTTTAGAGTTAGGAGAGTTTCTAGATAAATTAAAAGGAAGAATTTTAATTATTTCTAGTCCTTATTTTAGGGTTCAGCAAACACTAAAATATGCCTTATCTAAGATGCATGGTGATTATGATATAGAGGTAAATGATGAATTAAAAGAATTTAATTCTGGGGTTCATTATGCTCATACGGTGGATGAGGTTTTAAGAATGTATCCTGAGAGTAAAAAATATTTTGAGGATGCTAAAAAAGATTTAGATAATGCTATATATACAGGTGGTGAAAGTAGAAATCAGGTTAAAGCAAGAGTTAAAAAACTTGCTTTAGAAATACAAAAGTTAACTTTATCTAATAAATATGATTATATTTTAATATTTGGTCATGGAACAGTTAATCATTATTTGTATTATTGGCTTACTGGAGAATATATTGGACATGATATGATGAATTGTGAAGTGTTTTCGGTTAGTGATAAGAAAAGTTTATTTGTACCTATAGCTTTTGTACCTAAAGGGTTTGCTATTGATATTGATGAATATATTAATGATAAAGTAAAAGTGTTAGAAAAATAGAATATAATACTAGTGTTAACGAAAAAAGGTTGACACTCGTTTTCTTTTATGATAAAATTATTTTTAGAAATGGAGGGATACTATGGCAGTTAAATTAAGACTTTTAAGAATGGGAGCTAAAAGAAAACCATTTTATCGTATTGTAGCTGCTGATTCAAGAGTAAAAAGAGATGGTAAGTATATCGAACTAGTTGGAACTTACAATCCAGTCGCTGAACCAGCTGAAATTAATATTAATGAAGAAGTTGCTTTAAAATGGTTAAAAGATGGAGCTATTCCTACTGATACAGTAAAAAGTTTATTTAATAAAAAGGGAATTAATAAAAAATTCCACGAAATGAAATATTCAAAAGAAAGTAAATAATTATGCAGTTAGGTAGTTTAACCGAATTTTTGGTTAAAAGTTTAGTTAAAAATCCAGATATGGTATCAGTAAAAGCTTTTGATGATGAAGATAAAATTACAATCGAAGTTTTAGTAAGTGCGGAAGATATGGGACGAGTAATTGGTAAAAAAGGAATGATTGTTAGTGCTATTAGAACAATTGTTCAAGCAAGTAGTTATTTGAACCATGAAAAACGTACAGTTATAAATGTAGATTCTTTTTAGAAGTTTGTAAAGAGGTGTCAATTTATTATTGATGCTTTTTTTTTCATGTTTACTATTGTTATTTTGTGGTAAAGTAATTATAGGTGGTATTATGATTTTTAGTGTTTTAACATTTATTATGCTTTTTTTATTTACTAGGAATTTGCTTTGTAAAAGTAAAAAAAGTTTGCAAAAAGTTATTTACAAATATAACTATTCG
>CALVRN010000029.1 GCA_944358675.1 uncultured Bacilli bacterium
ATGAATTAGCTAGACAAAATGGAACAATTTATTTAACAAATGATCAATTAATCGTGTATAAAAAATAAAGTTTTGATGCTTTGTTTTTTATATGTCTTTTTTTTTAAGCTATTTTGTTATATAATTATTATGGTGATACAATGAGAAAACTACTTGTGTTATTTCTTGCTTTGATGTTATTTACTGGTTGTGGAGCTAATAAAACTTATGAGGAGATTAGTTATGAAAATCTAAATAAAATGCTTGAAAGTAAAGAAGATTTTATTCTATTTATTGGGTCTAATACATGCAGTGCATGTTCAGTATATAAAGAGACACTTAATGGTGTTATAGAAGAATATGGTACTGATGTTAAATATATTGATTTATCAAAGTTATCTGATAAAGAAGAATCTGAATTATTTAGTAAATTTCCAATAACAGGAACGCCAACCACGATATTCATTACTAAAGGAGAAGAAGAAGACAGTTATAATAGAATTGTGGGAAGTGCGAAAAAAAGTAAAATTGTTAGTAAATTTAAAGAAAATGGATATATAAAGGGTTGATAAAATGAATGAGAATAATACAGAACAAACTAATTTTTTAAATCAAACTTCAAATAATGTGATTAATGTTTCAAATAATGTTGGTTATTTGGATCCAAAGGAGTTTCCAATTATTACTAATTATTGTGAAAATTTAACAACTAAACAGTATGTAACTAATCCGGCTATAGCTCGTGAAGAAGAGATAAAAAAAACAATGTTAGTTTTACTTACTCCAGAAAAGTCTGCTTTACTTATTGGTAAACCGGGTATTGGTAAAACAGCTATTGTTGAAGGTATTGCTTATAAGATTCAAAGAGGAGATGTACCTAATGCATTAAAGGGTTATAACATTTTAAAAATTAATTCTTCTTCTATGCTTGGTAAGATGGTTGTGGATGGTAAACCAGAAACGGTAGTAAATTTACTTGTTTCTGAACTTAAAAGAGCTTCTAAAACAATACTTTTTATTGATGAGGTTCACACTTTAATTGGTGGATTTAAAGATGGTCCGATGGATTTGGCTAATATTTTAAAACCAGCTTTGGACCGTGGTGATATAAAGGCAATTGGGGCAACTACAACAATAGAATATGAAACATATATCGTAAGAGATAGAGCGTTTTTAAGGCGTTTTGATAGAATAGATGTTTTAGAACCAAGTAGAGATGCGACTGTTCAAATTTTACTTGGATCAATTCCTAAAATAGAGTATAAAACAGGAATTAAAATGATTAATAATGCATTTATTACGAGACTTCTTATGGAGTCAATTGTTGATGCGACAAGTGAGTATAAAAGGGTATATGGGCTTTCTGCAATGTATCCTGATGTTTCTTTATCGGTTTTGTCTGGAGCTTTTTCGAATGCACTTTTTGATAATAAACAAGAAGTTGGAATATTAGATGTATATATTGCAATACGTGATAGTAAACGTATTTATCCTGATAGTAGAGTAAAAGAATGTGCAGCATTTAGAGAAAAGTTTTCAAGAATTTGTGAAGAAAAAGGTATTGTTTTACCTGATGTTAAGTTAGAAGATATTGATACAGGAAATGATCTTTAATTTTGTCATATAATTAAGATAAGGAGGATATATATGAGAAAAGTACCATTTAAAAATTATGTTATTTTAGCAGTTATTATATTGCTGACAGTGACTTTTGTTTTTTACTTAAGAAGTTGGTTTAACACATCTAAAGAATACTATGCCCAAAATTCGGTAATGACTCAAGTTGTTCGTGAAATAAAAAGTGAGGAAATTGCAAATTATACTTTAGAAAATCAGAAATTTATTTTATATGTTTCTTCTGGTCAAAATTCGGTGGTTAAAAATTTTGAAGATGATTTAAGAGATTTAATAAAAAAAATGGAGTTGGGGGAAGAAGTATTATATATGAATTTGGATGGTATTGATACTGATGCTTTTTATAATTCACTTAAAGATAGATTTGCAGCAAATACAAAGATTAAAAATCAAATAAGTGTTGATACACCTGCAAATATGTATTTATTTACTGATGGTAAAGTAACTGCAGTTTTAAATAATGTAAATAATTATTCGATGAAAAGATTGGAAACAATAATTGATAGTTGGGAGATAAAATAATGGTTAATGTTGTACTTTATGAACCAGAAATTCCTCAAAATACGGGGAATATTATGCGTACTTGTGTAGCTACGAATACTAAGTTACATTTAATTAAACCTTTGGGTTTTAGTTTGGATGAAAAATCTATTAAAAGAAGTGGCGCCAATTATATAAATGATTGTAATTATACAGTTTATGAAAATTGGAATGATTTTTTAAGTAAGAATAGTGGTACTTTTTACTTTTTAACTCGTTATGGGCATAAACCACATTCATCATTTGATTATAGTGATAGAAATGAAAATATATATTTAGTATTTGGAAAGGAAAGTACAGGTATTCCCAAAGAGATACTAAAAAATCATTTGGACACCTGTCTTCGAATACCAATGTCTGATAAAGTTAGAGCTTTAAATTTATCAAATACAGTTGCTATAATGGTGTATGAGGTTTTAAGGCAACAAGGTTATGAAGGACTATTTTTTGATGAACCATTTAAAGGTAAAGATTATTTAGAATGTTAGTACTTGAAAAATAGTAGAAAAAATGGTATTATGTCTTTAGAATAGGAAGGAGCAAGTTTATGGAAATATTTTCTAATTGGGTATTTTGGATTATTTTAGCAACTATTGTTTTTGTTCTAGCTTTAATAGGTTATTTAACAGAAAGTATGAAAAAATCGAAGAAAGAAGAGAATAAAGAAAAGCAACCTGAAGTGGAAAATAATATGGATGTAGTTCAACCTGAAAGTACAGTTACAGAAGTAAAAGCTCAAGCTGATGATTGGACTAGTATGCCAGAAGTTAACAAACCACTTGAGGAAGTTAAGGTTGATAGTATTAGTGAACCTATAGAGAATAATGAATCAACAAGTGCAGTTGATGATTTATTTGGTACTCCTAGTGTTGCACCAGTTGCGCCAACTGTAAATACAGAGGCAAATGAAACTGTTACTGATACAGTGTCTGCAGATGTTACACCAGGTATACAAGAAACTGTAGCACCTGAATCAGTAGTGGAGTCTGCAACTGAAGTATCAACCCCAGAAGTACAACCAGTAGAAACAGTAAATACAACTGTTACTCCAGAAGTGCAACCTGTTGCTACTGATACACAGACTACTGAGCCAAGTACAGAGAATAACAAAAATAATGATATTTGGAATTTATAAAAAGATGAGTTTCATCTTTTTTTATACCACTTTTTGCTATTTTTAACAAAGGTTTCAAAAAATAAAGGGTTTTATCAATCTCTTAAGTATGATATAATTAATTAAGTTAGATGGAGGTTATTTCATGACAATAGAATCTTTAGTCGAGCTAGCAAGAAAAATACTCGATATTTTATTAGTTTGGGGATTATTTTATTTTATTTTAAAAAGTTTGAGAAAAAATGTTAAGATGATTATGCTTTTTAAAGGTATTTTAATTATTGTAATCATGAAGATTTTAGCTGATGTTTTGGATTTAGTAACAATCGGTTATTTAATTGATTATGTAATTGAGTGGGCACCACTTGCTTTAATTATTATTTTTCAACCAGAAATTCGTGATGCACTTGAACAACTTGGTAGAGCTCAATTGCTTGGAAGACATAAAACACTTTCTTTAAGTGAACTTGAAAAATCGATTGGTGAAATTACAAGTGCAGTTGATTATATGCGTAAGATGAGAATAGGTGCTTTAATTGTTATTGAAAGAGAAAATAGTTTAGCTAGTTATGTAGAAAAAGCACAGAAGATTTATGCGGATATTTCTGGACCACTACTTTCATCTATTTTCTTTACAAATAATCCACTTCATGATGGTGGAGTTATTATTAGAGGAGATAAGATTATATGTGCAGGTGCAGTATTTCCAACTAGTGATAGTATGGCAATAAGTAAAAGATTAGGTACTCGTCATAGAGCAGCTTTAGGTATTGCGGAACGAACTGATGCAATTGCTTTGGTGGTATCAGAAGAAACTAGTAGAATTTCTATAGCAATGAATGGTGAGCTTATTTATAATCTTTCTTTGGATGAAGTAAGAATTCGTTTGTTAGAAGCTTTAGCACCTTCACACAAAATTTTAGATGAAGCGAAAGAAGGTGGACCGAATGAATAAGAAACCGGGAATTTTTAAACGAATAGCTCGTTTTATCGATAAAAAAATAATAGTACCTATAACTAAAACTATTATGAAAATAGGTAAGAAGTTTGGTGGTTCTAATAAATCTTTAGAAACATGGCTTTCAAGAAGTAATACTTTACTTTTTGTATCTTTATTTTTAGCACTTTTAGTATTTATTTTGTTTGATCAAAAAACATTAATGTTTAATGATACTAGTGCGGAGGTTTTAAAAGATCAAAAGGTTGAAGCCATTTATAATGAAGAAGCTTATGTTGTAGAAGGGTTACCTGATAAGGTTGATATTACCCTTATGGGTAGCAGAAGTGATTTATTTATTGCTAAACAATCAACTGCTTCTAAAGTAACTGTTGATTTAACTGGATTAAAGCCAGGAACACATAAGGTTAATATTGAATATATGAGACCAAATGATTCAGTTGAGTATAGTGTTAATCCATCGGTTGCAACAGTTAATGTTTATCCTAAAGTTTCAGAATCTAAAACTTTAACTACTGATTTACTTAATCAAGATAGTTTGGATTCAAAATTAGTGGTTGACAATGTTACACCAGAGGTAGATAAAGTTGTTATTAAAGGAGCAGAAGATGAAAAGGCTATTAATAGTTTGAAAAAAGTTGCAACTGTAAAGGCTTTGGTTGATGTTTCTAGTTTAAATAATCAAGAAGTTGGTACGGTTACTTTAAAAGATGTCCCTTTAAAGGCTTATGATTCAAATGGTAATAGTTTGGATATTGAAATAGTACCTTCTAAAATTGAGGTAAGTGTCGATTTATCTTCTCCAAGTAAGACTGTACCAATTAGGGTCATTCCAAAAGGTGATATCACATTTGGTAAAGCTATTAGTTCTATTTCATTAAGCCAAAGTAATGTAACAGTATATGGAACTCAAAGTGTTCTTGATAGTTTAGAGTATGTTCCTGTAGAAGTTGATGTCGATGGACTTAAGGATGATAGAGAATATAAGTTAGAACTTGATAAACCTAAAGGTGTTAAGTCTATGAGTATCAACAATGTAACTGTTGGAATATCACTTGGTACATCTACTGATAAAGATATTAGTAATGTCAATATCGATGTTCGAAACTTGAACGAAAATTATAGCGTTCAAGGCTTGTCGGAAAGTGATATTCAAGTTACGGTTAATGTTAAAGGTGTAGAGACAGTACTTAATAGTTTAACTGCTGAGGATATTACTGCTTATATTGATTTGAAAGATTATAAACCCGGTGAATATGAGGTTGAGGTTCAAGTCGAGGGTACTGATTCTAGAGTACAGTATTTATCTAAAACTAAAAAAGTTAAAATTAGAATAGTAGAAAAATAAACCATGTTTTAACAAACATGGTTTTTAAATTTAGGTGTTTTATAAAATATGATATAATCCGTTTTTACTGATGTTTCTTATAATATAAAGAAATCAAAATCTTAGTTTGAACTCTTTATGTTCAAGATTATACATGATATAATGTTTTTAGAGGTGTTAACTTTGGATAAAAAAATTAAATTTTATTATGATCAAATGATAAAGGGTGGTAAGTTAGATGATATTCCTAAAGAATATCAAGGAAAGGTTTTTCAAAAATTATTATGTGATTATGTTAAGAAAACTCGTGATATAAGTTTGATTCCTGAAGAGTATAGAACTTTAGAACTTTGCGAAATTTATTTTTATTATAGTCATAAGCTAGATGGAATTCCTGAAGAGTATAGGATGCAAGTGTGTGAGAATTATTATTTTAAAAATGGGTCTATCATGAGTATTCCTGAAGATTATCGCAGTTTGAAAATATGTATAGCTTATTTTGGACAGACTCATGATATATTTAAAATTCCTGAACGCTTTCGTGAAGATGTGTATACTGATTATTTTAATGAACATCACGATATAAGACTTATTCCTGAAACATATAGAACAGAAAAGATATGTGATAGTTATTTTAATTTGTTTAATAGTAATGAGAAAGCTGATAAAGATATTTTATCAATATATCCAAATGGTTTTGATTTGGGACTTGTTCCAGAAAAATATAGAACAGAAGAGATGTGTCTTTATCATTTTAGACATACTTATGATATAAGTTTAATTCCTAAAAGATTTATTACACTTGAAATGGCCCAAAGATATTTTGATTTAAAACATAATATAGATGATGTTCCAGAAAAATTTAAAGGACAAGTTTGTATGTCTTACTTTATTAAAACTGGTGATTTAACAAATATTCCTGACAAATATATTAATGCTATACTTAATGATCTTTTGAATATGCTTACTAATGCTTCTACTAAAGAAAATATATTAAATGAATTTAACTTGAATGAGAAGCAATTTGAAGATATTATGGAATTTGCTAGAAGTGAGAATCCTGAACTATATAAAAGTATAACGGATATTTTAGAAAAAAATTCTGATGATTATGTTGATATAACTAATGAGAGAGTTAAATTTTTAAATGATGTTGTTTCAGGCATGTACTCAGCTAAAGAGTTAACTAAAGATCAAAAGATATATTTTACTTATCATTTTTATGCACATAAGCCAGAAAGATCATTAGAGACAATATGGAATTGGATGATGCGTTATCCAAAGGATAATAAGAAGTTAATTTTATTTTTTAGAAGATTTTTGAAATTTAAAACGACTAATGATATGGCTAATTATGAGGTTTTATCTTTGAAAGAACAGGAAAGAGAAAAACTTCCAAGTTGGATAAGAGATTACAATTTAGAAAGTAAAATGGGTCAAGATGAAAGACCAGTAACTATTCATTTTATGAGAGATGGAGAAGATGTAGTTATCAATAAGGAAGAAGTAGTACTTATTTTAACTATTTTGAGAAAAAATGAAGTTCCTATTAAAAACTGTATAGTAAGTGAGGCAATTAGACAGTATGCGGTAGGCGATTTAAATGAGTTTATTGAAGGATTACAAGAGTCTTTTAATGTTAAGAAAAAAGGTAAAGTTAATTCGAAGAAGTAATCAATTGACTTTAAGAGTAAAAAATATTATTATTAATATAAAAGGAGCGGGTTATAATGTTTGAAAAAATTAGAAATACTTTAATTGCAACATCTGTTTTATATTTAGTATTTGGAATTATTATGTTATTTTTTCCAGATATGGTTATTAAATCAGTTTGTTATTTAGTAGGAATTATGTTTTTGTTTGTTGGAGTCTCTGGCGTTGTTATGTATGTTAAGACGGATATTAAAACAGCATTTACGAGTTTTACTTTAGTGATGTCAATTATTTTTGGAGCATTTGGAGTATATGTACTTTTAAACCCTGAAACTTTTGCTTCATTCTTACCACTTGTCGTAGGTATATTTTTACTTGTTGATTCTGTTAGTAAGCTTTCAATGGCTTTTGACTTAAAAAAATTTGAATATAATAATTGGTGGCAGATGCTTATAGTCGCTTTTATTATTTTAGGGTGTGGATTATTACTTGTATTTAATCCATTTGAAGCTTTAGCTGTAACTGTTCAAATAATTGGAGCAATTTTAGTGGTTGATGCAGTTTCTAATATATTTACAATTTATAGTTATTCTAAATTAGAAAAAAAATAAAATCTATCTTTGTTGATAGATTTTTTTAATGATCTTCTAAATGCGTAAATAATAATCCTATATTAATTAACCCGGCAATACCTACTAAGGAGTAAACGATTCTTGATAACATAGACATATCTCCAAAAAGGAATGATACTAGGTTAAAATCTAATAAACCAATTAATCCCCAGTTAATCGCACCTATAATTGTTAGGACTAAACATATTTTTTGTAATATTTCCATTATTTCACCTTCCTCTACTTTTTATAATGGCTAAAAGTTTAAAAATTATTCATAAATAAAAAAACATTTCCATATAATTAATTGAAATTGAAAGATGGTGAGAAAATGAAAAAAATTTGTTTAATTTTATGTGTTTGTTTTTTAATGGTAGGATGTGGTAAATATACGGTAAAAGATGCGGAAAAAGATTTGGAGAAAAAAATTAATAAATTAGATGGTTATAATTTAACTGGTGAGATGGAAATAATAAATAATGATGATGTTTATAAATATGATGTTGATGTATCTTATAGTAAAAATGATAAATTTAGAGTATCTTTAAAAAATAAAACAAATAATCATGAACAAATAATTTTAAAAAATAATGATGGTGTTTATGTTTTGACACCAACACTAAATAAGAGTTTCAAATTTCAAAGTGATTGGCCATATAATAATTCACAGGTTTATTTATTACAAACATTACTTTCAGATATTCAAAATGATAGTGATAAAGAGTTTAAAGAAACGAAAGATAATTATATTTTTACAACGAGTGTGAATTATCCTAATAATAGTGATTTAGTTAAACAAAAAATTTATTTTGATAAAAAATTAAGTCCGACTAAAGTGGAAGTTTTAAATGAAGAAGATGATGTTTTAATTAAGATGACATTTAAGAAAGTTGATTTAAAAGCTGAATTTAAGGATAATTATTTTTCTTTAGATAATAATATGAAAGTTTCTAAAACCGAAGAAGAGGTAAATACAGTAAGTAAAATAGAAGAAGAAATTTATCCAATGTATATTCCAGAAAACACCAAACTTGCGGATAAAGAGGTAGTTGATTTAGAAGATGGTCAAAGAGTTATTATGACATTTGAGGGTGATACACCATTTATGCTTGTACAACAAACAGCAACAGTAAGTGATGATTTAGCAATTGTTTCAGTTATGGGTGAACCTTATCAAATGGCAACAAGTGTAGCGGCAGTATCAGATAATATGGTAAGCTGGATAAGTAATGGAATTGAATATTATGTGGTGGCTGATAATATGAGTGAAAGTGAACTTTTAAATGTGGCTAATTCAGTGTCTGTGCTTCCGGTAAGTAAATAAGATGAATATTTAAAAGTTCATCTTTTTCTTTTAAAAACGGTGATGCGGAAGTATTATTGTTTGATTATTCAAGTGTTACTTGTTATAATATAATTGCAATTAATTGCAATATTTATAGGAGGAAAGTTATATGAACGGAGTAGAATTTAGAGATATTGTATTAAAAAGTTTGCACCCAGAACACTATCCAGATAAGGTTGTTAGATGTAAGGTAATTCAAAATGAAGATATTAATGAATATGTTAATGGTATTTCTGATGAGGAAAAGATGGTTGCTACAAAAACAGCACCTGTTGAGGCGAGATTAGGTCAAGTTGGCGAGACAGTTCATACTACTTTGACAACAGTTTATGAAGGAAATGAATATATTTTATCTGAGGAAGATAATGTGGTGGGTGAAAGAGAATTAGAGGATGGCACTATAGTTCCTGATGTTGTTGTAACAAACATTAATAGTACTTCTAACGAGCAATATGTTGTTAAAGCTAATAAATTTTCAAGGATGTATACAGCAAATGAAGATGGTACATTTACACCAACTCCTGATCCTAGAGAATTAACAAGGGTATCTGAGGATGTAATTATAATGACTGCTTGGGGAGCACCAGCTGTTTGTTTGGCAGGTTCATATATTGTGACATATGATGCAGCAAATAATGATTTTAATACTATTGAGCAAGGCGCTTTTAATTCTACCTATGAGGTTCAAGATTCATTAAATAAAAGATTATAGACTAACATTTATTGTTGGTCTTTTTAGTTTCTAAAGCTCTAAAACAAATTATAGTTAAAAAAATAATATATAATTATAAATTTAAAATTTTGTTTAATAAATTTTTAAATTTAAAGAAAATGTGCTATAATGCTTTCAGGTGATTAAAATGGCAGATACTGAAAAAAACAATAAAAAGGGAAAAGCTAGTAAAAAAAATGAAGTAACTAAGAAAAAAAAAGTAAATGCTGAAAAGCAAACTACTAATATGAATGTTCAAAATGCTAAGAAAGTAGAAAACAAAGATGTTAAGTCAAAGACTATGAATGAAGAAAAGAAAATTAAAGAAAAAAAAGAAAATTTAAACCAAGGACGTAAACAACTATATTATAATACTAATTCTGGGTCCGATGAACTTTCAAAGTTAATTAAGATTGTTCTTATTGTAACCTTGATTATAATTGTTTTTTATGGGGTAACTGTTGTGGTTACTAATAAAGCTAAAGAAGCTGCGGAAGAACAAAATAAGCAAGCAGTAGAAATTCAATATGACAGTATAATGATTGGTTCGATGCTTAACATTGATGGATCTTACTATGTTTTAATAGAGGATCAGGATGATATTAAGTTATCTGAATATACTACTTTTATTCAAACTATCAAAGCAAATGAGGATGCTCCAACAATTTATACAGCTGATTTGAGTAATGGATTTAATAGTGGTTATTTGAGTGATAAGAGTAATTATGATTCTAATATGGAAAAATTTAGTGTTACTGGAACTACTTTGGTGAAAATAAGTAATCATAAAATTACTGATGTTTATGATAACCATGATAAAATTATTAGTAAGTTAGATGAGTTAGATTAATACGAGTGTATACATTCGTATTTTTTTTTTTATTTTTTGCTTGAAGTTTGTATTTTTATGATATACTTTTAGTAGTATTTAAAAGGTGATGTTTATGAAAATGAGAGAACAGAAAACTTCTGATAATATAGAAAAATTATCACAGTCATTGGATATTAAAGTTAATAAAAGAAAAGTTGTACCTACTTTTAAGACTAAAGAGGTAGTTTTTCTTTTGCTTTTAACATCGGTTATTGGTTTGGCGATGGGATCCCTTGTGACTTATAATGTTGTATTAAAAGGTGAAAAGGTTGATGATGAACTACAGGAATTTATTACTAATTATGATTATATAGTAGATAATTATTATGGTGAGGTTGATAAAACTAAATTGATTGATTCAGCTATTGCTGGCATGCTTAATACATTAGATAAGAATTCATCTTATGT
Organism: uncultured Bacilli bacterium; assembly: GCA_944358675.1. Classification (GTDB taxonomy): domain Bacteria; phylum Bacillota_I; class Bacilli_A; order RF39; family UBA660; genus Coprosoma. Next base: position 11,154 of record CALVRN010000029.1, read on the forward strand.
TGGTGGTTCTGATACTAATTTTAGTATTTATTTGGAAGGAACTTATAAGGGAACAGGGATACAAGTTTATAATGATGAAGACAATAATGTGGTTATATATGCGGTGTTTGAAGGAACACCGGCGAGCAAAGCTGGGTTAAAAGCTGGAGATATTATTGTTAAGTTGAATGATAAGGATACAACTAATATGAGTATTAGCGATTTTTCTGATTTAGTAAAAAAGCAAGATGGATCATTTAATATTACTTATAGAAGAGATGGAGTTGACAAGACTATTAAACTTAAAGTTGACACGGTTGAATTAAAGTCTGTTTCATCTAAAGTTATTGAAGAAGATAATAAAAAGATAGGTTATATTAGAACAACTATTTTTGCAAATAACACTTATGAACAATTTAAAAAAGAACTAGATAGTTTGGAAGAAAAGGATATTGATAGTCTTATTATTGATTTGAGAGGAAATTCTGGTGGACATTTATCGGCTGCAGAAGAAATTATTTCATTATTTTTAGATTCTTCACATCCTATTTATCAAATTAAAACTAAAGATAATCAAAGTAAGTATTATTCTACAGGTAAAGAAACTAAAGATTATAAGATTGTAATTTTAATGGATGGTAATAGTGCATCTGCTTCAGAAGTTGTGACTTCAGCTTTGAAGGAACAGTATGGAGCAGTTACAGTGGGTGAGAAAAGTTATGGTAAGGGAACTGTTCAGGAGCTTCAGACATTACCTAATGGAGAACAATATAAACTTACTACAAAATCATGGCTTACTTCTAAAGGTGAAGTTATAGATGGTAAAGGTATTGAGCCTGATTATAAGGTTAGTTTAGATGAAAAATATTCAGAAGATCCAACCGATGAAAATGATAATCAATTACAAAAGGCAATCGAACTTTTAAAGTAACACGTTTAAGGTGTTCTTTTCTTTTTTCTGAAAAATGTTATAATGTATAAAGAGGTGCGAAGTTTTATGGAAAAATTAAAAAAAGGAGATAAACTGCAGATACAATGTTATAAACATGATGGCAATGTGCATAGGTGTTGGGATGAAGCAATTTTTTTAGATGAGAAAAAAGATTATATGGTATTTGGAAATGAAAGAACTCTTGTAACAGAGGCTCAAGGTAATACTTGGAGGACCAAAGAGCCGGCTATTATGTATTTTTTTAAGGATCGCTGGTACAATATTATTGTTCAATTAAAAAAAGATGGGATTACTTATTATTGTAATATTGCTACTCCTTATATTATAGAGGATAATACAATAAAATATATAGACTATGATTTGGACTTGAGAATTTTTCCAAATGGTAGTTTTAAAGTTTTGGATAGACAAGAGTATAAATATCATAAAAGAAAAATGAATTATTCTGATGATTTAGATGTGGCTGTTCGAAGTGCTTTATCCGAACTTATAACTGATTATCAAAGTGGAGCAACTATGTTTAATTCAGATATTAATTTAAGGTACGAAGAAATGTATCAAAGATTACGTAAAAAGTAATCATTTTTTAAAATTTAGAGCATATATTATAAAGGAAATAAGGAAAAATAAAAAAAATTAAAAAAAAGTTAATTTTTTGTTGACCTATATTTCAAAAAGTGTTATATTATTTATGCATTCGGCAAAGGAAGACATTATTTTTAATAAAATTTCAAAAAAATTAAAAAAAGTGTTGACTTATGTCGAACGTTCTGATATATTAAGTGAGTACTTTTGAGGAAAAACCTCTATGAAGTCAAAAATTTCAAGAAAATTTCAAAAAATGCTTGACTTTGTAAAGTGCATTTGATATATTGGTAGTACCGCTGAAAAGTGGTATGAATGATCTTTGAAAACTGAGCAAAATGTCAATTCATAAATAGTTAGGATTAAAAAACAAATTCAAAACTAAATAAAGTTTTATTTTTTTTGGAGAGTTTGATCCTGGCTCAGGATGAACGCTGGCGGCATGCCTAAGACATGCAAGTCGAACGAAGTGGCCCATTGAA
>CALVRN010000030.1 GCA_944358675.1 uncultured Bacilli bacterium
ATGTAGGACTCGAACCTACGACCCAACGGTTAACAGCCGTTTGCTCTACCGACTGAGCTAATCAGGCATTTATACAAAAAACAGTTATACATCCTTAAGGACGAATAACTGTAATTCGCGGTACCACCTTATTTATCACTTATGTGATCACTCTATAGTTCCATCTTTTGAAACATATAATATGGTAACGGATTACAGCCGACTTACTTTACTAAATTTCAAATAAGTAACTCTGTGGTGTTATTCATATAAGGCTTATTACCAGAATTTCACCATCTCTGGCTCTCTTCAAACAGTTTCTTACACTACTTCTCCACTTCACAGTATTTATATAAAAATATTAATTAACAAAAATTGGTGACCCGTACGGGATTTGAACCCATGAATGCATGCGTGAAAGGCATGTGTGTTAACCGCTTCACCAACGGGCCAAAAACAAAATGGTGGGCCTGGTAGGACTTGAACCTACGACCCCACGCTTATCAAGCGTGTGCTCTAACCAACTGAGCTACAGGCCCATTTCTCATTCGACTTTATCATTGTACATTATTTTATGAAATTTGACAAGTGTTTTTTCAGTTTTTTTTCACAATCACTCAAATTTCTTCTATATTCTAACATAAATAATTATCAATATCAACACTAAAATGAAAAATGTTTTAAAAAACTTAAATGAATTTTAAATGCAAAAAAAATCTAAAATTAATTATCTACCACATAAATAATATGAAAAAAAGTAAAGATATTCTTTTATCTTCACTTTATGACACAATAAGTAAAATAATAGAAAAATCATTATTTTATCTTTCGAAGCATTTTATTTTTATCTTGTTTTTATTCTCATTTTCTGCAATACTCATCATCAATAATTCCTCATCAGTAAACAAAGGAGTAGCTTCATAATTAAATCTACCACGTAAATTTAATTCATCAGCTAAACAAATTAAATCTTCTGAACTTAATCTTAAATCACTTACTTTTTTAGATAACTCTTTAAGTTTAGCTCTAAATAGTCTTAACTTTTCCATATGCATAAGATCTTGATAATCATTTAAATCAGACATCGTATTTTCTAATTTTTCCAAAGTCGGCAAAGAAGTAGAATTAAAATTCATATTATAAATTGTCATTTCCCACTCTTTAGAATCAAAATTACCACTCTTTTCCAAACTAAAACCAATTATCCTAGAACCTTTTATAATAAAATCAGGATGATAAAAAGTAATATCCACACAATCTGTTTTTAATTCACTTTTTAAAGAAACATTAGAATAAACATTCTCTTCTCTATAAAAAACACGTCGCCCAGATTCATCCTTAATAAATCCTTCTGGTTGATAATAAAGTTGAACTTTTTCAAAAGTGTCATTAGGATAAAAATCTAAATATATCTTATTAATGCCAAGCTGACTTATTTCATTTAAATTATTAATAATTTGATTTAAATATTCGCTTTGTTTTTTCTCATCACTAAAATATGTATTATGAATTACATAAAGCATAAAAGACATATAATAATATAATTTACTAAAAAATTCTTCAGCTTGAATATCATCAAAAACATTAAAGAAAGGCTCATACTTATTAAAAAGTTTTTTTGACTTCATATTAATAATATTAAAATCTTTAAATAATGCATATTTAATATTATTAACTTCACCATTTTCATACATTTCTAACATATCATTAAAAACTAAACAAGACTGTTTATAATCACCTTTTACAAACTCTACAAGCTTTTCTAATAAATTATAATCAAGTTCATCAAGTGATAATCCCCTTTTAGAAAATCTTTTAAATAAATCCGCAAATACTCTTTCAAAACCAGTATAATTAATACTCACACAATCGCTTACACCAACTTTTTTAAGCATTTTATTTCTCCTTTTCAAACACTCTTTAATTTAATATAGCGTTAACTATAATAATTTTTAATATTCCCTCGTATCAAAAAAGTATATCACAAATCAATGTAAAATTGAAATTTTTTTTAAAAGATTAACCCTTTATAATATTTAAAAGCAATTACTCTAAATGCAAGTTTATCAATTAAACTCTCATTGAGAGTGCCATTATTAATTGCTTCTTTAACCGAATTCATACTATCTCCATAGTCGGTAGTAATAATTAAATCATTACCACTCAAAATAGCTTCCACTGTCGAATTTTCAATATCTTTAGTCGCTCCCATAGCTAAATCATCAGTAATAATTATTCCTGTAAATTTAAGTTCATTTCTAAGTAAATTATGAATACTAGAAGAAAGCGAAGAAGGATTTTCTAAGTCAACACTACTTACAATATTATGACTAACTAATACCGCTTCTGCTCCCTCATCAATACCAGCTTTAAAAGGCGGTAAATCATTTTTTAATATATCTTCATAACTCCGCTTATCAATAACTACATCTTCATGAGTATCTAAATTATTACCATAACCAGGAAAATGCTTCAAAGTATAAGAAACACCTAACCCATGACTAGCCGAAATAACTGTTTTCGCATATTCTGAAGTAGTATCACTATCCTCACCTAAAGACCTAGAATACATATAATCATTAGAATTAGTAGACACATCTATAACGGGCGCTAAATTAAGATTAATTCCTAAATCATATAAAAGTTTACTCTTTTGAATTGTATCTTCTTTAATTCTATTAAATCCACCTTCCAAATATAACTCTCTAGATGATTTAAAAGGAATGCTTGCTAAATGAGGATTACTACTCACCCTAACAACTCTACCACCTTCCTCATCAACAGCTGTTAAAATAGGAATTTTAGAAACACCTTGTAAATCACTCATCATTGTTTTTACTTCATCGTAAGTTTTATCTTTAAAATCTTTCGCATAAAACACATAACCACCAAATTGATTATTTTTCAAAACCCCTAAGCCATCATCAGGATACCTCACCAACAATATTTGAGCAATCTTCTCATCTAAAGTCATATTTTCTAATTTCTCATAAGCTTTTTCATAATATTTTTTAAATAAGCCATCATCTAACCATAATTTAGGAATTCCATTTTTATCATTATAGTCATACATTACTTCATAATCTTTAATTATAATATCTTGTAGTTCCTTATTTTTATCTAAATCACCATCATATTCAATTTGAACTGTATCACCAATATTAAAATCGGCATCTAAATTAAAAGTATAAATAATATTGTCACTATCCTGAACAGTTATTTTACCCTTTTCTTTATTAATAACCATCGCATTTAACGTATTTGTTTTTTCTTTTAAATTAACTTTCTTTTCATCTTTTGGATTATTATAAAATATTCCAAACAAAGTTAAAGCCATAAAAATAAATAACAATATAACTATTACACTTTTCTTCCGCATATTTCTCACCCTTAAACTATTATACACTTAATTAAATATATAAACATGTCGAATTTAAACACATAATCAAAAAATAACTATTGAATTTACATACTATTTTGTGTTATACTTATTAAGAACTTGTCTCCTTAGCTCAGTTGGTAGAGCAACTGACTCTTAATCAGTGGGTCTGGGGTTCGAGCCCCCAAGGGGACACCATTTATGTATATTAAAAGAATTGCTACAAAATCTAGCAATTCTTTTTTAATAATTTTCAGCTTTAATTTCAAAGTATGATTGTGGATGAGCACATACTGGACAAACTTTTGGAGCTTCTTCACCATAATGAACATGACCACAATTACGGCAAACCCACATCTTAGGAGTTTCACTCTTAAATACTTTTTCTTCTTTAACAGCTTCTAATAATTTATTGTATCTCTCCTCATGAGTTTTTTCAATTTTAGCTACTTCTTCAAATAAATAAGCTATTTGATTAAAACCTTCTTCTTTGGCATCTTTAGCCATTTCAGCATACATTTCAGTCCATTCATAGTTTTCACCTTCAGCAGCTAATTTTAAAGCTTCCATAGTATTAACTTTTAAACTATCTTTAATATCACCACCAAATAAAGTTTTTAACCACATTTTAGCATGTTCTTTTTCATTATTAGCAGTTTCCTCAAAAATAGCAGCAATTTGTTCATATCCTTCTTTTTTAGCTGTAGAAGCAAAATAAGTATATTTATTTCTAGCTTGACTTTCTCCAGCAAAAGCAGTTAATAAATTTTTCTCTGTTTTTGAACCTTTTAATTCCATTATATATATCTCCCTTCCTTAAAAATTTTTGGTTATCATTAATAATCGATTACCACTAAAATTATAACATATTTAAATAAAATTGTATAGAAAATTAACTTTTCATTTCCTTCTCTATCCACTTCATAATAACATTTACAATATAGTCTACCTCATCATCAGTAAGTACTCTACCTTTTGGTATATGATGCCACTTTTCCAAACATCCTCTACAGCACGTTCCTGTTGCGTGCTGGGCTATAAAAACTGGATGTCCTTTATATGCTGTCTGTCTCCCATCATTTTTAGGATAAGCTGGTTTTAACTTCTTATTTATAAAATCATAAGCATGCTTTCTAATCTCATCTATACCTTTTTCATTGATATAATCTACCATATATTTTCTCAAATGAAAACTAGATCGAAACTTCGATTTACTTAAATTTAAAAATAAATAATCTAAATTTTTATACATAATTACTTTTCTAAATATTCTAAAAGTTTATTAACAACAACTTCTAAAACTTCTAACTTATCATCCCGCCTATCATCTCTATCGACAAACAAATTAAAATCTACATACTTACCATTATCATATATACAAACAAACACTTGATTATCATATCCAAACTTATTATTAGGATCTCTCTTACCAAGCTTACCGGTAACTCCAATTCCATAATCACTTGAAGCAAATACACTAATAGCCCTAGCCATTTCTCTAGCTGTTTCTTTACTATAAACTGTATATTTTTCTATAATATCCGCACTCACTCCCATTTTAATTTTAAAATCATTAGAATAAGTTACCGCACTAAAATTAAGTACATTACTAGCTCCTGGTACATTAGTAATCGCATTCGCAATTGCTCCACCTGTACATGACTCCATTGTACTAATAGTTTTTCCTTCTTTAGTTAAAATCTTAACTATCTTTTCTAATTTGCCTTTCATTTTTATCACCCTAAATAATTATACACCAAAAAAGAGACAACTAGTGTCTCATTCTTAAATTTTTTTGATAAGTTGAGTAAACCATTTTTAAAGCTGTTCCATCTTCATCCGCACAATGATAACCACTAAAATCTAATTCTCTAATTAAATTATTTAAAACTCTAATATTTCTATCATGTTCATCATCATAATTATCATAAGTACCTAAAACAACTCTAGTTTTAGCATTTGTTAATTCAGGGATTTTAGCATAAACCTTTATTAATGAATATACATCATCAAATGGCATAACCGCATGTACTAAACTAATTTGAGAAAGCTTAGCTGGATTTTCAAGTAAAGTATTAATTACTCCAATATGACAAATTTTAAAATTAGAAAATCCACCATCTTCTTGTAATTCTTTACTAACCATTAATCCTTCATCATTTACGATTTCTAAAGCTATATAATTTGGATCAGTAACATCATCTAATCTAGCTATATTACGTTTAAAAAATCTAGCATACTTTGCTAAAGCGATTTCTCTTTCGGTTTTTTCTGGTTTTCTCACTTTATCAGTTTTATTTGGTAAAGCTAACTGCTCTTTTACATCTAACTGCACTGTGCTTTCTTTCATAAAATCGCCTCTTTCTTTAAAAAGCTTTTTTATTATACACCTTATAAAAATTATGTCAAATTGAGAATAAAAAGTAATAACAAAGAAAAACAGAGCCTTTTTTACTCTGTTCTAAGTGCCTCAACAGGATCTTTTCTAGAAGCCATTTTGGCAGGAATTGCTCCACCAATAATTGTAAGAGTCAAACTTATAATTATCAAAATTAAAGCATGTATAGGGTTCAATTTAGCCACACCAGCAAGACCAGATAAATTTTCAATAATTATATTTGTTGGAATAGTAAGTAAATAAGCAATAGTTATACCAAGAACTCCTGAAAAGATGCCAATAATAAAAGTCTCTGCATTAAACACTCTCGTAATATCTTTCTTTCTAGCACCAATAGCCCTTAAAATACCAATTTCTTTCGTACGTTCCAAAACTGAAATATAAGTAATTATTCCAATCATAATTGAAGATACAACCAATGATATTGAAGAAAAAGCAATAAGAACAACTGTAATAGCATCCATAATATTACCAGATAAATTTGAAATCATCTCCGCCATATCCGTATATTGAATAATATCTTCTTCATTCTTACCATCATTATACTCATCTAAATAATTAGTAATTTCATCTTTAGTTTCAAAATCTTTAGGGTAAATATAAATTGCTGTCGGTATAACATCAGCTCCCAAATAACCAAGTATCGTATCTTTACTAACTGTACTATCAAAACTTTGATGAGTAAGTACATTATAATCTGCATCCCTCTGAGCTTTAACAATTTCTGATTCATTATTCTTACTTATAATTTCATTACCTAAAGCATCTGTATAATATAAACCTGTATTACTTGCAATCATCTCTTTATCTTCTTTACCACGTAAAACAGCCATTATTTTAACATTAATACTATTCTCACTATTATATAATTTATCTAAATCAGTCTCTGTAGTAAAAACATTACCTATTTTTTTATAATAATCATCATTAATAGCAACCTTAAGTTCTTTACTTATTATATCATCAAAACTTGCATCATCAGCAAAACCTAACTGCTTCAAAAGAGAACCATCAATCTGATTATGACTATCTACAAAAAGTACAAGTCCAGGCTCATCTCTAATCTCACCTGCTAAAACATCATAATTATTTGTAATAAGCCCATCATCATTAGGTTCATTTGGAAGTTGTTCAAAAGATGAAACCGAACTCATCATATTCATACCACTAGAACTGGGAGTTACTAAAGTATAATCATCACCATTTTTACTAATTAAATTTATACTTGTTCCTTTTATATAAGAAATAGCCGAAACATTAGATTTATCCATCTCATCCAAATAATCTATATATTCACTAGTTATTTTATTCGTATGAATTATTGTATCCGCAATATCCTCATCAGCAAAAACCTTATTACTAGAAGGATACTTATCTTTACTAGCATTACCACGAAGTTCATTTAAAGTATCTTCATCCATTTTAATAGTTTGATTAGAAATAATAATTGGTGACTGTACTAAAGAATTCTGTTCAAAATTTTCCACTTCAATATTAAATCCATTAGAAAGTGAAAGTATTAATGCAATACCAATAATACCAATAGATGAAGCAAAAGCCGTTAAAATAGTTCTACCTTTTTTAGTTCTAATATTTCCAAAAGAAAGTTTTAAAGCGGTCAAAAAACTCATAGATGTTTTCTTAATATTTAAATTGCCACTATCATTATCAGAGTCATAAGGCTTACTATCACTTAAGAGCTCACCATCTTTCATCCTAACAATTCTAGTTGCATAAGACTCTGCAAGTTCAGCATTATGTGTTACCATAATAACTAACTTATCCTTAGAAATTTCTTTTATAAGTTCCATTATTTGTGTACTTGTTTTACTATCCAGTGCACCTGTCGGTTCATCAGCTAAAATTATTTTAGGATCATTAGCTAAAGCTCTCGCAATAGCCACCCTCTGCATCTGTCCACCAGAAAGTTGATTAGGTTTCTTATGAGCATGTTCCTTAAGTCCAACTTTATCTAATAAAGATAAGGCTCTCTTTCTTCTTTCACTTGAACTAACACCACTCAAAGTCATTCCCATCTCAACATTTTCTAAAACTGAAATATGTCCTATTAAATTATAACTTTGAAAAACAAATCCAATTGCATGATTACGATAGGCATCCCAATCTTTATCTTTAAACTTTTTAGTAGATTTACCATCGATTACTAAATCACCACTACTATACCGGTCAAGTCCACCAATAATATTTAATAAAGTGGTCTTGCCTGAACCACTTGGACCAAGTACGGCTACAAACTCATTATCTCTAAAAGATAAATTAATGCCTTTAAGAGCATGCTGAACAAAGTCACCAGTCTTATAATCTTTTTTAATATTACTTAACTTTAACATTTCATCACCTACCATAAATAATATTACAATATCTAGAAAAAAAAACACAACTATGCAGCTTTAGCTAAAGTTGTATTTTTTTCATCTATAGAATTTCTAATTAAATCTCCCGTTTTAAACCTAGGATCTCTTAATGTTATTACATCATAATCATACTGTGGATCTAATAAAATAGTTGAATCTTCTTTATCTAAATCATCAAGTTCTCTTACTAAAACTCTATAAACAGTCTCAAATTTACTCTCTAAATTATATCTTTCATAAATATCTTTCAAAATTTTTTTACTAGATAAATTCATAGATAAAATAGGAATAAATCCATCTTTTGCAAGTCCTTCTAAAATCAAAGTATAAGCATTAATAAAACTCAAAAGTTTCATTTCACTATCTTTATTCTTTAAAACAAATTTATCATTAACTTCATAAATTACACATTTTGTAAATCCTTCATCGCATTGATCTAATAACTTAAATATTTTCTTAAGTTCATATGCAGCTTCTCTTTCTTCAGTCGCATGCCCATATATCATAGCGCCAGTTTTTACACTTTCATCCGCACATACTCGCATATTTTCAAAAAACAATTTTTCCTCTTTAATATTATCGACATCTTGACATGGAATAACCATTAAATTGATATTATTAGGTATATCACGAAAATCCTTTTTTGTAAGTTTATCGCCATCTAATATTTTTTGAAATTCAAATTTAGAAGTATAATCCATTTTTTCATTTGAAACTTCTACTACTTGTTCATTTGTTTGAGACTCTGGTTCTATAGCATCAGAAACCATCTCTTCTACTGGTGGAACTAAATTTAAATACTCATTATGTGCCCCATGTCTAGGCATCTGTTCCACTGGTTGTTCTACTTTTGACTCTTCAATATAATTACCAATATTTTCAACATTTACTGGAGTAAGTACTACACTACTCTTAGTAACCATAAGTTTAGATTTTTCTTCCTCCTCTTTGAGTCTCTTTTCTTCCATCAATTTAAACTCATCTAAAACTTCTTCTAAACCACGTGCATAATCCGCATTACTAGGATCAAAATCAGGCCAATTAAACTTTTTGTAATCCAATTTGCCGCTCATAAAAGCATAACTCAAACTACCTTCCAAATAATCCACAGCTAAATTATACACCCTCACCCAAGCTTCACGATAGTTTGGTTCATTCTTACTAGGTATTGTCACAATATTTTTAAGTTTACTATTTGGAACATCAATCCAAACTTCACGGCCTTTTGCTGCCATAAAATTATTTGGTTTTAAAAGTTGTGATTTTATCCAATCTATATGGTCACGTGTTACATCACGAATTTGATTAATTAAAGCCCCTGTATCTTTTTCATTAATCATTTAATCACCCGCTTTATTATTGTTAATAACATTATACATCTTCTTTACATTTACTGTCAATATTTGTCACCAAAATATCAAAGAAAAAAGCCCAAAAATTAAGGCTTTAATCATATTTTCACATTTTTTGAAACTTTATAAAATAAATCTGTAAAAATATTAAATAAAGTTACAGCTATCATAAATAATGCGAGTGTTAAAATTAATAACTTAGGTGTCAAAATTGTAAGTGAGAAAAATTCTCTAAATAATATTACACCAACACTAAATAATACAATTAAAAATCCAAATAAACACCTACGTAAAGTATTAAAAGGAACACTTATTCTATATAAAAGCATAAATCCCGTAAGTCCAGTTAAAAGCACACATAAAGTTGAAACCTCATCAGTTGTAAGTCTAATAATATTTGGTAAAAATGTGACAATTATAATATTAGCCACAATAGTTAAAGCTGTTGGTATAGATCTTTTCAAAACATTCAAAATAATTTTACCATTAATTCTCTCATTATTAGGTTCCAAAGCCAAAATAAATGACGGAATACCAATTGTTACAACACTAATTAAAGTAAGTTGAATAGGTTCAAATGGATAACTTAATGGTAAAAACATAAATAAAACTGCCAGTAAAGTCGCATAAGTAGTTTTACATAAGAATAAAGATGATGACCTTTGAATATTATTTATACTTCTTCTTCCCTCAGCCACAACCTTCGGCATAGATGAAAAATTAGAATCCAGTAAAACAAGTTGAGATACATTTCTTGCCGCATCACTACCACTATTCATAGCCACACTACAATCAGCTTCCTTTAAAGCAAGTACATCATTAACTCCATCACCTGTCATAGCAACCGTATGACCATGAGCTTTTAATGCCATGACAATCTCTTTTTTCTGTTTAGGTTTAACTCTACCAAAAACATTATAATCATCAACCATATCAATTATTGGTGTATCACACCGACTCATATCAATATATTTAATATTTGTAAGTCCAACCTTCTCAGCCACACCAGCTACAGTTTTCGGATTATCACCAGAAATAAGTTTAATGTCAACACCCTGCTCTTTAAAATATTCAAGTGTAGCTTTAGCTTCTAACCTAACTTTATCATTAATAATAACAAGTCCCATAGGCTCTACATCTAAAGGTAAAGTCTTATTTAACTTATAATTAACCTTTCCTAATAATATTGTTCTATTACTACTTGTATATAAATTAAGCTCTTTATCTATTTTAGAAGTATCTTTAAGGACAATTTCCGGAGCCCCTAAAATATAACTTACATCCTCAAAAGAAATACCAGACCATTTAGCTTGTGAAGAAAATGGTACAATCTCTATTACCTTATGATCATTTCTTCTCGCATATTTTTTACTTATTGCTTCCATTGTCTGATTATCATTATCCATATGATAACTCATCATACTTAAAGCATCTATTATTTCATTCATGTTAGTTCCATTTAAAGGTACTAATTTTGATACTTCCATCTCTCCTTTAGTAATCGTACCAGTTTTATCTAAACAAATAGTATCAACTCTAGCTAATGTTTCAATGCAGTATAACTCTTGAACTAAAACATTATATTTAGAAAGTCTAATAACACTAATTGCTAAAACAGTACTAGTAAGTAATACTAAACCTTCTGGTATCATACCAATTAATGCTGCCACAACATGGATTATCGTATCACTAAATGATCCAGAATCCATTTGTCCTAAAAATAATAATACACCAATTGGAATAATAGCTATAGAAATATATTTAATAATTTTATTAATAAAATTCATAATTTCTGAATTAACCTTTTTAATATATTTAGCCTCTGCTGATATTTGAGCCGTATAATTATCAGCTCCAACATGAATAACCTCAGCTAAGCAGCTACCACTCACTACAAAACTACCAGATAAAATTTCCATATCTTTATTTTTAGTAACTGACTCTGATTCTCCTGTAATAAGTGATTCATTAACTAAAATTTCACCATCTAAAATCCTACTATCAGTAACTATTTGATTACCCGCTCTAAGTTTAATAATATCACCTAAAACAATTTCATGAATTCCAATTTGCTTTTCTATTCCATCTCTAATTACTGTCGCTTTACTTTCGTTAAGAAGTGATAATTTATCAATTACTTTCTTACTTCTAATTTCTTGAACTGTACTAATTAAAGTATTACAAAAAACAACCCCAAGAAAAAGTAAATTCTTATAAGAACCAACAAGAAAAATAGCTAAAGCAAGTCCAAAGTTCAAAAAATTAAACAAAGTGAAAAAATTCATCATAATTATTTGTCCTATAGACTTTGTTTTAACTTCAGTATTATAATTTACTAAACCTTTTTCTTTTAATTCTAAAACTTTTTCTTCTGATAATCCTTTTAATTTTTCCATACTTTTTCCCTCTACATCAATTTTATCATGGATAAATAATTATGTAAATTATTCATTTTCACTTACACAAATTTTAAAAATTTGTTATAATTACCCAAGGCAAAAAGAAATTGGTATAATTGGAAACGTACATTTTATAAATGATTAACGAACAACAACAATCTTCTTTTAAAAGTGAAAGGAGGTTTTTATATGCCTAAAACTAAATTTCAAGAAGTCATTTTTGGAATAATGATGGTTATTTTAATGGTATTTGCTATGATAACATACAACATATCACTTCAAAATGATGGACTATCTAATGAAATATTTTTAGAAGTACTAAAAGCATTACCCTTAACATGCTTAATCGCTTTTTTAATAGAATTTTTCTTTGTTGGAAAATTAGTTCACAAAATAACTTTTAAAACACTAAATGTTAAACAAACAAAGCCTATATTTATAACCTTATTGATTTCTTGTTTAACAGTTGCTTTTATGTGTCCAATTATGACATTAATCGCTAACCTACTATTTGAATTTAAAGGGTGGGAAAATCTATTTGTAAACTGGATCCAAACATGGACCTTAAGTTTTCCAATGGCACTATTCTGGCAACTTTTTTATGCTGGACCATTAGTCAGATTCTTATTTAGAAAAATCTTTAAAAATCAGTTAAAAGCTAGTAATTAAACTAGTTTTTTTCATTTTTTAAAATATTTTCTTTACAATAAACATAAAATATTATATAATTAAAAAGACGCAGGTGTAGTACAACGGTTAGTATATGGCCTTGCCAAGGCTAAGATGCCGGTTCGATTCCGGTCACTTGCTCCACTTTGAAATTAACCCTTGATTTTTCAAGGGTTTTTATATTATTAAATACCATTATTATTTTTATCACAAAATTGTAAACTTATATAAACTAATTCATTTTAGAACAAAATACCAAAATAAATTTTGGCATTAGCTTACCTCACGGTAAGCTTTTTCTACTTCACAGAAACCTA
>CALVRN010000031.1 GCA_944358675.1 uncultured Bacilli bacterium
CACTATAGCACATACAAACGTTCTTGTAAATAACTTCTTGCAAACTTTTACCTTTTACAAAGCAAATTCCTAGTAAATAAAAAAGGAAATAGCTGAAGAAGATATTCAAAATTTAGAGGAAAAAGAGTAAGATTTAATTTAATAATCTTACTCTTTTAATATTTGCCACACTTGCTACCCCACGAATCAACTAGTTCATCATTTCTATATATTTTAAGTAATTCGCAGGTATTTGGGCATCTATGACATTCAAAAGCTTTGGCTATGAATTTTAGGTTATTCATTTCTAAAGAATAAGTATGACCAGTTTTATTTCTTCTAGCTAAAACTGCAATTCCAATGGCACCCATTAAATGGCTATTTTCATCAACAATAATATCTTCTTTTAATATTTCTTTGAAATATTTTACTACCCCTTTATTTTTGGAAACTCCACCTTGAAAAATAATTGGACCTACTATTTTTTTCCCTTTACCAACATTATTTAAATAATTTAAGACAACACTTTTGCATAGACCGGCAATAATATCTTCTTTGGGGTAACCAACCTGGGCTTTATGAACTAAATCAGATTCAGCAAATACTGTACATCTAGCGGCTATTTTAACAGGATTTTTAGATTTTAAAGCATAATCGCCAAAATCTTCTACATTAATACCTAATCTTTTGGCTTGACTAGATAAAAAGGAACCTGTTCCAGCTGCACATAAGGTATTCATAGCATAATTGGTTATTATTCCATTTTTAATTAAAATTATTTTAGAATCTTGTCCTCCTATTTCTAAAATTGTTCTAACATTTGGATAAAAGGTTAAAGTGCCTATGGCATGAGCTGTTATTTCATTTTTGACAATACAAGCTTTTAACATTAAACCAATTAATTTTCTTGCACTTCCAGTTGTTCCAATTCCCTTAACAACATAATCTTTTGGTAGATCTTTTTTTAAAATATTTAAAAGTTTTTTTACTGCTTCTACAGGATTTCCTTCAGTCCAAATATATGCGGATGTGATGATATTGTTATTATCATCTATAATAACACCTTTTGTAGAAATAGAACCAATATCAACGCCTAAATAACATTCTTTCATTTATCTTTCCTCATTTCTAACATATCATAAAATGCTTCTAATCTAGTTTGAACTCCGGTTTCTGAGGTTGCAGAGTCGAAGCTAAAAAATAGGACTGGTTTTTTATATGTGTTTGCTATTTTATTTATAATTGGCATTGCACCTATTTCAGGTGTGCAAAAAGAAGATTTAATATGAATTATTCCATCATAATCTTCTTCGCATAGATATTTACACCTGGCTATATTATCACTAGCATCAGCGCCCATATTATATATAAAATAGTCTTTAGAGTACTTTTTATATTTTTTATATTTTTTTGATTTTTCAAATAATAAATAATGAACATTAGTAAACCTTTTTATTTCGATGTGGTGTTTAGCTAATTGTTTTTCTAAGAAATAATTGGAAAATGGTTCCATAATAGTATATAATTCCCCTATTATACCTATTTTTAAGCGATTATCTGGTTTATGCACTTTTATTTTATGAAATTTTTTTAAATATATTTTATATGTTTTATAAAGTTCACGATAGGATTTTACATTAGAAAATGATATTAGCATTTCTTCTTTTAAGCTTTCAAAGGATCCTTTTTCTAATTCAAACCCTATGTTTTCTCTAATATAATCATCTACTATATCCATGTATTTAACCATTTTTAAAGCTATAAAACTATAATATAATGCCTTAATTTTAGAATATTTTGGATCTATTTGTTTTAACAATTTATTTATTCTTTTTAAGTTTGTTTGTCCTTCAACAACAAGATTTATTACCTTACATTTGTAACCTAAATTTTTTAATATTTGTTCTTGAAGTTCAGCATAATATCCATATCTACATCCTCCACCCATTTGAATTAATATACTTGCACCTTTTTCTAAACATTCGATCATTGTCCCTAGGGTATATTTAAATGGTGTACATATGAATTCTGGAGAATATTTTGTTCCAAGTTCAATTGTTTTTGAAGTTATTTTAGGAGCTTTAATGACTTCGGTATTTGAAAAAACATGAGATAAAAGATAGTTTGCAGGTACATGGTAATCCCCCATGTGTGGAAAGGCAATTTTAATCATTTAACTTTCCTCCTAGCATATCTAAAAAACTTTCTAATCTTGTTTCTAAACCGGTAAAAGAAGTACTGTCATCTATTACTAAGTTTAAATAAGGTAATTTTATTTTTCTCATAGCTAGTTCATTAGCTAGGCTGTCTGGAGCACATGGAAATGATGATATAAATATAATACCATCAATTTGTTTTTGACAATAAACAATTGCTCCTAAGTTATCTTTACTATATTTAAAGTATAACTCTTTAGAAATTTTTTTACTCAAATGATTAGTTATTTTGGAATCAAATTTATCCGAATAGATTATTTCAATATTATTTTTTATTAAATACTTTATGATGTCACTTCCAATCATATCATCATATAAATTATATGGATGTCCAACAATAAGGATTTTGGTTTTGTCTTGATTTAATTTATTTAAATTGATAATGTGATTTTTTTTGATTTTCTTTTTTTCTTTTGTAATTGCATATCTATAAGCTTTTTTTATTTTTAATTTTTTTTGGTTTAATTCTTTTCCAATTTTATACAATCCTTTTTTTAATGTTTTTCTTTTATCTAAATCAACATTGTAATTTAAAATATTTACTGGAAATAAGTTATGAACTATATCATAGGCTGCCCAAAAATTAGTACATGTTTGATTATTGTTTTTAAAATTACTAATTCTTGGTACTAATATGTAATCACATTTATCTTTTAAATAATCAATATGACCTAAATAGTTTTTTAAAGATAAACACATTTCATCATTAGCAATATTTATTCCCCTACTCATTATATCTTGATTTGTTTTTGGACTTATTATGTATGGAATTTTTAGACTATCAAAAAAATCTTTCCAAATATCACCATAATAGTAATAAAACAGACTACGTGGAATACCGACTCTGTTCATATAATCACCAATACAAATATATTATGCTTTTTAATTAATTATGAATAATTATTGCATTTTGACAAATTATATTAATGGAGGTAATGTTATGAATCAAAAAATTAATTGTACAGTTTACGATTGTAAGCATTGTGATGTCATGAAAGATACGTGTAAATTAAATCAAATTAAAGTAGCTTGCTGCAAAGCTACTGATGAAAAAGAATCAACTATGTGTGACAATTACGTGAAAACTGATTTGAATTAAAACATTTGGTGAATCAAACCAATGTTTTTTTAGTATATTTTTTAAATTTATCTATATATTATCACATTTATCTGATATAATTAATTGTGTAAGGAGGCCTTTATATGCATATAAAATTACTTACAAATGCGGAATTTTTAGAATTTTCTAAAATGTTTAAGCCTGGTTCTATCTATCAAACTCCTTATTACGCTTTTACGATGCATGAAGAAAATTATTCATCAATGTTTGTTGGACTTATGGATGGTAATATTTTAAAAGCTGCGAGTTTGATTTTGATTTATAAAGTTAATGGTTTTAAATATGCGATTGCCCCTAGAGGTTTTTTAATCGATTATAATGATGAGGCATTAGTTACTACTTTTACAAAGTTAATTAAAAAGTTTTTAGGTAAAAAAGATATTGTTGCTATTAAAATTAATCCAATGATTATTAAAAAGGTATATAATAGTTCAGGCTATGCAATAAGCAATAATAATTTATATGATACAACTTTCAATAGGCTTAAAAAATTAGGATATTTTCATCTTGGATATAACAATTATTTTGAAGCTTTAAAACCTCGATTTGAAGCTTATATTAATCTTGATTTAGATTATATAAAGTTGTTTGGTAATATTGATAGAAGTTGCCGAAATAAAATAAGAAAAGCTGTTAGAGATGGTATTAAGGTGTATCATGGAAATGAAAATGATTTAAAATATTTATATGAACAAACTAAGGAAAAATATCCGAGAGGTTTAAACTATTTTATAGATTTATATAAGTTTTTTGGAAAGGATAATCTTATTGACTTTTATTATAGTAAGCTTGATACAACTGATTATTTACAGTATACACAATCTAAATACAACGAATACTCTAGAAAAAGTAATGAGTTATCACATAAATTAATTTCTCAAAAAGGAAATGCGGATAGAATCGTTAATGAAAAATTAAATGTCGATAAAATGTTATCAAAATATAGAAATCAGTTAGTAGAAGCAACAGAATATTTGAAAAAATACCCTGAAGGGATTGTTACTTCTTCTGCTTTAGTTATCAAATGGCAAGATGAAGTTTATTTAGCTATTGATGGATATGATACTAATTATAAAAAATTTGGAGCTAAACAATTAATGATTTGGAAATTGATGGGTAGATATGCTAAACTTGGATATAAGAAATTACATTTAGGTGGAGTTTCTAATATTAATAAACCAAATAATAAATATAAAGGCTTAAATGAATTTAAATTAAATTTTCATGCGAATGTTATTGAGTATATTGGTGATTTTGAATTAATTACTAATTCTCCTTTATATTTTGTTTATAAAAATTCATTTGGAATAACAGGAGCATTTAATAAAACACCAAAATAAATTTTGACTTTAGCTTACTTCATGGTAAGCTTTTTTATTAACAGATTTTTCTGATATATCTTTTTTGCAAAAATAGCAATCATTTTTGATTGCTATTTTTATAATTCAACATTGTGATATACGTGCTGAACATCCTCTACTTCATCTAACATGTTAAGCATTCTTTCAAAGGTTTCTTTATCTTCACCAGTTAAAGTTACTTTTTCTTTTGGAAGCATAGTTATTTCATCTAAATCAAAACTTACATTAGGTAATTTAGCTATAATAACTTCTTTGATTTTATTTAAGTCATTTGGAGCCCCATAAACTATAACTTCATCATTTTCTGTTTCTATATCGCTTATATCTAAACCAGCTTCAACTAAAGCATCTAGTGCTTCTTCTTCTGATAATCCTTTGAAACTTACAATACATAGGTGATCATACATGTAACTTACACTACCTTGAGCACCCATTTTTACATGACATTTATTAATGACTGCTCTAATACTACTTACTGATCTATTTACATTGTCAGTTAAACAAGCAACGATAGCTGTAGAGCCAGATGGACCAAAGATTTCATAATTAGCTAAAGTGTATGTTTCATCTGCTCCACTATTTACTTTTTCGATGGCTCTGTTGATAATGTCATTTGGTACTTGTTCTTTTTTTGCTTTTTCGACTAATCTTTTTAATGTTGGATTACCTTCTAATTCAGTACCTCCATTTTTAGCAGCTTGATATACTTCTCTTGCATACATTGAATATAGTTTAGCTTTAGCTGCTCCTGTTTTTTGAATACTTGCTTTTCTTACTTCATATGCTCTTCCCATATTAAACTTCCTTTCTGTGCTTTATTTAAGGCATCTTTTGCAGCCTCTTGTTCAGCTGATTTCTTGCTATGTGATTTACCGATTCCATAAACTATATCATCAATAATTACTTCAACAGTAAATTGTCTATTATGCGATGGGCCGGTTTCACTTACTAATTTATATTCCAAACTTCTTTTTCCTGTTTGGACAAATTCTTGTAAAGCGGATTTGTAATCATCAAAAAAATCTACTTCATGATTTTCAATTATAGGAACTATGTTTTGATTAAAAAATTCTTTTACTTTATCCAATCCTTGATCTAAGTATAAGGCACCTAAAAATGATTCAAATATATCTGATACGATGGCTTTACGAAATCTGCCACCATTTTCTTCTTCACCTTTACCTAATTTTAAATATTTATTTAAGCCCAATTTAATTGAATATTCATAGTTGGCTGTTTCACATACATAATGAGCTCTAATTTTAGTCATTTCACCTTCATCATACTTGTTACTTCTATAAAGGTAATCGCTCATTAATAGTTCTAAAACAGCATCGCCTAAAAATTCTAATCTTTCATAGCTTTTAACATCATGTTCATTTGAATATGATGTATGAGAAAATGCGGTTTCATAAAGATTTAAATCATTTGGTTTTATTCCTAGTTTATTTAATAGTTCCACTTAAAATCACCTAATATATTATATCATTTATTTTTTTACTTTAAAACCCCTAGTTTTTTTGCTTTTAAAATTATAGAAAAAGCCATTGTTAATAATGACTTAGACTAATGATTTTTTTAAGATTTTTTGATTTCCAGATTGAATTAATGTTTGAGTATCTTCTAATTCTTCTTCAGTTAAGGATATTTCTTCTATGTTGCTTAGAATAATTTCTCTTATGTTTGCTGTTATTTCATTTAATTTAGATAAATGTGATTCTAACATTTTATTGAATATGTCTTCTTTTGATTCTAAAAATAATAAATTTTCTAGATGCATGATTTCGGAACGAGATTTTTCGTTTTCATAATCTTTTTCTAATTTTTTTATTAAACTATTAATTTGCATTTGTGAAATATATCTAGTTGCGGTTATTTTTAAACTGTCATTAAACAAGTAATTATATGAGTTAACAAAGCTTGCCATTAAAGTGATAAGTGATGGGAAGATTAATAAAAGTATGTTTAAAGATAATCCCATACCAAGTAAAACTAATCCTATTATAAAAAGTACTATAGCTATTTTTAAGTTTCCATTAGTTTTGCCAAAAAACATTTTTCTATATTTTCTTTTACCTAAAGCTGCTTTATTTATTGGTGTATTATCTATTGATAAATTAGCAATTGAGTGATTGTCATTTAGTTTTCCTTTAACTATATGTTTTCTTTTTTTAGGTAATTTTCTTAATTGAATTATAAGATTTTTTATTTCGTTTTCTTTTTGGGTTTGTCTTGAGACCTTTCTTTTTTCTGCTTGAAAGTTTTTTAAATTGTTTTTTAGTCTACTGATCATTTCTGATTCTTTTGAATACTCATTATAATTTTGTTTTAATGTTTGAAGTTCTTCTAAACTCATATTTTGTAAAATATCTTGTATTTTTTTTTCTGTCATAAATTTTTTTCCTTTCAAAGTAGCTATTATTATAACCAGTTTGTGTAACTTTGTCAATTATATAACCTTTTACCTTTTACAATTATTAATATTTTTAGTATAATGGATAAGGAGAGTGTATGAAAATAGTTTTAATAAAATTAATTAAAATATATCAAAAGATTCCTGGGCCATGGCATAATTGTTGTAGGCATATTCCTACATGTTCAAATTATGCGATTGAAGCAATTGAAACTTATGGTGCTTTTAAAGGTGGGATTATGGCTTTTAAAAGGATATTACGGTGTAATCCTTGGGGAACTAGTGGATATGATCCAGTTATTGAGGAGGATAAAAATGAGAAAAATTGTTAATTTGTTTATTTTATTTGTTTTAGTGTTTTGTTTATCTGGATGTTTAAAACATGACAGTATGGAAGATATTACAATATATACTACTAACTATCCAACTGAATATATTACTCAAAGGTTATATGGAGAGTTTAGTGAAATTAAAAGTATTTATCCAGATGGTGTTGATATTAATGATTATAAACTAACAAATAAGCAAATAGAAGACTACATCGCAGATGCGGATTTGTTTATATTTAATGGTTTGAGTAATGAAAAAAATTATGTTGAACAGATGAGAGAAAAAAACAAAAGTTTAAAAATTATAGATACCACTTTATCAATGGAATATAATAATGGTATTGAGGAACTCTGGTTAGATCCTTCTAATTTTCTAATGATGGCACAAAATATAAAAACTGGTTTTGGTGAATATATTGATAGCTATTATTTAACTAATAAAATTGAAGAAAATTATGAAGAGTTAAAAATTGAAGCTTCTAATTTGGATGCGAAGATTAAAGAAATTGTTGAAAATGGTAATAGTAAAGCAATTGTTACTTCTAGTAATTTGTTTAAGTATTTAGAAAAATATGGTTTAACTGTTTATTCTTTAGATGAAAGCAATTCTGATGTGAATGCGGTTTATAGAAAAGTAGAAAATATGATTTCTAATGGTTCAATTAAATATTTGTTTGTTATTCAAAATGAAAATTCTAATTCAACTGTTCAAAAATTAATAGAAAACACTAATGTTGAAACAGAGGAATGGAATACCTTATCTAATTTAAGTGAAACTCAAAGAACTGAAAATGAAGATTATTTTACAATTATGAACTCTAATTTGGAGTTACTTAAAAATGAATTATATAAATAGCGAGCTTTATTGGCTCGCTATTTTTGGTTTTCTTTTTTGTTTTATAAGTATAATAGATATTAAGATAAATGTTATACTTATTATACATATTATACTTATAATCAATATTTCTTCTTTGATAAAACTTAATAAATTAAAGTTTAATGATTCGTTTAATGTAATGTTTTGAGTATCAATTAGTTTGTCTTGGTAATATATTTTTAAAGTTCCTAAAGCTTCTCCTTTTTTATCAAAAGCACTAACCTCTTCTTTTCCCTCATATACATATTTTATATCATCTTTATAATCGTTTTTTAGGTAAATAGTGATGTCTTTATTAGGATATAGTTTTATGGTTTCATCTATAGTATATTTTGATTTAATTGTTTTAAAAGGTTTTTCTTTGTTTACTACTAAATGATTGCCATAATTTTCTATGAAATAATCATATATTATTTCAGCATCTTCAATATGATGAGGTGCTTTTTTATCATAGGTAGCGCCTAAAGTGACTAACATATAATTTACACCATCTGCTTTAGCTATAGTGGCCAAGCAAAGTCCGGCATCAGTTGTTGTCCCAGTTTTTCCACCTAATATATAAGGAACTTCTATATTAAATTTTTTAGCATTGCTACTAATTGTACTATGAAATTTTATTTTTCCATCTGAGGAAGTATAGTTTTGAGTGGTAATAATTTCTTTAAAATCTTTATTTTTTAAGGCTTCTTTAAATATTAATGATACTTCTTTAGCTGTTGAATAATTATCTACATCATCTAGACCGATAACAGTTGAAAAATGTGTTGTTTTTAAATTCATTTCTTTTGCTTTTTCATTCATTTTTTCAATGAATTTTTCTTCAGAGCCAGAGACATTTCGAGCTAAAGCTTTAGCGGCATCGGCCCCAGAAGGAAGTAATAAGCCATATAATAAATCTCTATAGGTAACTACTTCTCCTTTGGTAAATCCGGCAGTTACAGCATTGGCTTCGATTAAACCTTCAAAATCTTCTGAAGTTAGAATAACTTGCTGGTCTAAATCTTGAACATTTTCTAAGGTTACTAAAGCAGTCATTATTTTTGTTAAACTAGCAATAGAGATTTTTTCATCGGCAGCTTTTTCATATAGTACTTCTCCACTATCTAAATTATATAAAATCACATTTTTAGATGATATATCTAAATCTAATGCATTTGTTTTAGTTATAAATAAAATAAAAACTAATATAAAACTTAATACCTTTTTCATTGTATTCACCAATTTAATTATACATGAAGTGTAAAGAAAAAAGAAGTATTAAACTTCCTTTTATGATTTTTTAATAGCTATAGCTCCATGGGGTGTTAAGAAACCCGGCCTTGCTTTTTTTAAAGTATATACTTTTGATGATGTTTGATAAGTTTTGGGAATACTATAATCTACTTCTTCCCCACTTCTATTTACAGCGACTAATATTCTATTTTGTCCATTATATCTTTCGTATGTAAAATATTTATCATTTATTTCTCTTATTTCAGTTTCGGCATCTTTTAAGAAAATCTCTTCTTTTCTTATTTTTCCCATTTCTTTAAAAAATTCTTTTAATTCTGTGTCATGACCAGTTTTAGGAAATGGTTTTCTATTAGATAAATTACCCATTCCTTCTAAACCTATTTCATCACCATAAAATATAGATAATATACCCGGTAAAAAGTTTAAGGCAAATACATATGACTGATATATTTTTTTACCGTATTCATACTGCTCTTTAGATAATGTATGGCTTTTACACCAATTATTGTCATTTGTATTTAAATCCCAAGCCCATTCACCATAATAATTAAAATCATTAGATGAAAATAAGTTTATTGCTCTTGTTATATCATGAGTGGATGTGAAGTTCATTAAGGTTTTAATAGTATCATCTGGATATTCAGTTAAAATATCTTTGGTGATAGACTTTAGTTTGTCTACATCAGCATATTTGAAATATCTGATTAAGGCATCAATGAATACATAATTCATGACACTATCCATTTCTTTACCGGAATAAATATAATCTCTATTCATTCTCATTGGATTTTTCCAAACTTCTCCAATTATAAAGCCATCTTGTTTATTTCTTTTAACAGCTTTTCTGATTTGCTTTATAAAATTATCGGTTAACTCATCAGCAACATCTAATCTTAGTCCATCAATACCTAAGTTAAACCATTTATCGATTATTCCCCCCTCACCTGTAATATAGTCTATCCATTCTTTGGAATCACCATCACATTCAGGTAAGTTTTTCATTCCCCACCAATAATCGTATTTTATTTGTCCGTTTTCTTCGTGTTTTCTAAAAAATGAAGCATATCTCGACTGTGATGATTGATAGGCACCTATTTCAGGATATGTGTCATATTCGTTAAAATACTTACTGTCATTTCCTGTATGGTTAAACACAGCATCTAGCACAACTTTCATATTTAATTTGTGAGCTTTATCACATAATTGTTTTAGATTTTCATTGTCTCCAGCATATGGGTCGACATTCTCATAGTCAGCAGCATCATATCTATGATTAGACTGACTTTGGACTATTGGAGATAAATATAATATATCAACCCCTAAAGATTTTAAATATTCTAACGAGTTTTCTATTCCTTTTAAATCTCCGCCATAAAAATCATTGTTCCAAATACCGTTTTCATCTGGTCCAATTTGCATCTCTTCATCCCAAGAATGATGAATATTTCTTCTTGGTATATTTTCCATTGGCTTTTCACTACCACGGTTAAAACGGTCTACAAAGATGTGATACATAACGGCACCTTTAGCCCAATCGGGAACATCAAAATTAACGGATATTTTATAACATTCATCACTATTAATTTCATTTAAATTAGAATAATTATTTTTTAAATAAATTAAGTTACCATTAATTTTACAAGATAGATAATAAAGATAAATGGCTCTGGTTGGTAAATATACTTCTGTTTCAAAGATAGCATTTCCATTTTCTTCTTTTATGAAGTTTAATTTACTTTCTTGTTTTGGAAAATTAAAGTCTAATATAAATTTTACATCTTCAATCCAACCTAGTTTTGTTGGTATTTGTACGGTAACTTTATATAAGTTTCCTTCATCAGAAACATCGATTGGATTTAAACTTATTTTAACATTTTTTAATCCTTCTTCCATACATCACACTTCCTTATATTTTTATTATATTATAAATTTAAAGAAAGTGCGAATTTAAGTTGCACTTTCATTTAATATTAATTTTGATTGGTAATTTTATATTTACAATTAGTTTAGGTGAGTTACAGTATGCAAATAAAATTTAAAAGAATTGATGATTTAAGGACTGATCATGATTTAAAAATAAGAGAAATTGCGGATATTATAGGTGTTAGTGTAGATAATTTTTTTGATTATGCGAATGGCAGAAGTAATTTTCCTTTAGATAAATTAAATAAATTAGTTAATTATTTTAGAGTTAGTTTTGATTATGTTAGTGGTTTATCTGATGTTAAAATTTATTATGATGGTGATATTAATATAAAGGTTTTAAAGAAAAGAATTAGAGAAGCTCGCGTAAATAATCATTTGTCTCAAGAGGAAGCAGCTCACATTATTGGTGATAAGCAGTCAACTTATTGGAATTATGAAAGTGGCAATTCAATTATTCCTATCTCTAAACTTTATTTACTAGCAAAATTTTACAATATTTCTATTGATTATTTTGTCGGAAAAACTGATAAGAAAAATATAGAACAAAATACCAAAATAAATTTTGGCATTAGCTTACCTCACGGTAAGCTTTTTCTACTTCACAGAAACCTAAG
>CALVRN010000032.1 GCA_944358675.1 uncultured Bacilli bacterium
ATGACCATAAATTGCCATTCAAACAGTCTATAACTTATTTAGTCTTATGTCTTTCATTATCATCTACTAAAACATCTTCATATAAAATATCCTTTGCATCTCGAACCATCTTAACACCATAAAATACAATTTGTCTTTGTAAATCTTTATTTACAAATTGCAAAGCTAGAAGATTTTGATTAATAGCAACTTCTACAACATCAATATCATTTTGTAATCTTTCACTTGCAAACTGTAAATTCATACCGTTTAAACCTACAGCTACCATAACTAATTCCTTATTATCCTTAACAGAATCAGGTGCAAAAGATAAAGAAACACCATTTTCGAAATCTTTAAACCAACGATTTTTTGCATTTTCACTAAGCATATTTTCACCTCTCAAAAATTTACTGATATTATATCACAAACCTAATAACTGTCAATTTAACCGCTTAACTAATTATTTCATCTTTTTCACTTTAATTTTTTCTTTTTCATCCACTTTCCTAACATAACTAGGATCTAAATGTATAAGTAAAAGTCTTATTTTATTTTGTTTTTGAATTATAATTTTTTGCTCTTTTAATAAATTTTCATACTCCTCTTTTAATGTACTAATAACTCCACCTTCAAAATCTAAACCTTTTTTATAACAAGAACTCAAATAAGCATTAATAACATCTTCATCAGTATGTAATTTTCTATCTGCATACTCTATTGCTTTATCATACTTTTGCGTAGCTAACATTACGATTTTTTTATCTTTCTTTAATCTTGGACTTGCCCATTTTAGCGCAACAGGATCTTGTTTCACTGCTGCTATTACTATATCTTTGTTATCTTTTAATTGTTCATCCGCATATTGTAAAGCCCAACCACTATTCTTAACAGCTTTCAAAACTACATCATAATCACTACGCAATTTATCACTCGCAAATTTAAGCCCACTACCATAATTACTAACTGCTAATATTACCACCTCTTTATCATCTCGAAGTCTTTTACTAACATACTGTAAAACATTACCGTTTTTACGAACAGCCAAAAAAGCTAATTTTTTATTATTATGTAACCTCTTACTAGCATAAATATAAGCGCTGGCTTTGTTTTCCACAGCTTTAGTAACAATATTTTCATCATCTCTTAGTTCTTTACTTGCAAATATCAAAGCATAACCATCATTTTTAACCGCAGCCATAACAACATCTCTATCACCTTGTAATCTTTCGCTTGCAAACCTAAGTTCATATCCATCAATACCTACAGCCGCTAATACAACATCTTTATCATCTTGAAGTCTTGAACTTGCAATAATTAAAGATTTCTCACCATTTGTAATTAAATTCAAAATTTTTGACTTATCATCATTATTAAACTTACTTCCCATATAATATCCTCCATTATAATTATACCACCAAAAAAAGACTACTGTAAAATAGCCTTTATTCTTCTAACACCTGCACTACTAGCTTCTTCTTTTTTTATTTTAAAATGTCCTAATTCTCCAGTATGACTAACATGTGGACCACCACATAATTCCATAGATACATCGCCAATCTTATAAACTGTAACTAAATCGGGATATCTGTCTATAAATGTACATTCTGCACCAGATTCAATAGCTTCATCCTTACTCATTTCTAATTTTTCAACAGGCAAATCTTCTTCTATCCATTTATTAACCAAATCTTCAGTTTGTTTTTTCTCTTCATCAGTCATCTTATGATCACAAGGAAAATCAAATCTTAATCTCTCAGGAGTAATATTACTACCAAGTTGATGAACTTCTGGTCCAATAACCTCTTTTAAAGCCGCATTAAGTAAATGAGTAGCTGTATGATATTTAGTCTCTATCTCACTATTTCCAGATAAACCACCTTTAAATTTACCCTTAGAAGCTGTTCTAGATTTTTCTTGATGTTCTCTAAATTTTTCATAAAATCCATCCACATCAACATCCATACCTCTATCTTTAGCCTCTTCTATAGTAAGTTCAATCGGAAATCCATATGTATCATAAAGTTTAAATGCAACATCCTTATTAATTAATTTAGTATCACCTTTAACTAACTTTTCAAACTCTCTTAAACCTTTTTCCAAAGTTCTACCAAATTTCTTTTTTTCATTAGAAAGTACATCTAAAACTACTTGCTTATTATCTTTAAGCTCACTATAATACTTCTCATATTTACTTATAATTAGCAAAGCAATTTGTTCATCAAAATTGCTATTAATATCTATACCGAGTTTTCTAGCTTGACGAATAGCTCTTCTAATTAACCTTCTTAAAATATATCCTTGATCTGTATTACTTGGTTTAATACCCGCAGGATCTGCTGCAATAAATACAGCCGTTCTAATATGGTCTACTATAATTCTCATAGCTTTCTCATTACCCTCATATGTTAAACCAGTAATATCCTCTAACTTATTAATAACATCAGACCAAATAGAACTCTTATAATTATCATCCACACCTTCTAAAACTGCAACAATACGTTCAAGTCCCATTCCTGTATCAACATTTTTCTGCTTAAGTTCACTTATATTTCCATTTTCATCTTTATAAAATTCCATAAACACATTATTCCAAATTTCCACCCATCTATCATCATCTGGATCAAATTTTTCTGGAATTTCATCATCACTTCTAAAATAAAATATTTCAGTATCACTGCCACAAGGACCAGACTCACCGGCAATCCAAAAGTTATCATCTACACCTAAATAAGCAATTCTATCATCACTAATTCCAAGTTCTTTCCATCTACAAGCCGAAACTTCATCTCGTGGAATTTTATCATTACCTTCAAATACAGTTACAGCAAGTCTTTCAACTGGAATATTCAAAACCTTAGTTAAAAACTCAAAACTATAACCAATAGATTCTTTTTTAAAATAATCTCCTAAACTCCAGTTACCTAACATTTCAAAAAAAGTATGATGAGTTTTATCTCCTATTTCATCCAAATCAGTTAATCTAACACATTTCTGATAATCGCAAAGCCTTTTCCCATAAGGATGTTTTTCCCCCAACAAATAAGGAACAAGTGGTTGCATTCCTGCTGTATTAAATAAAACTGTTGGGTCATTTTCTGGTACAATTGGTGCACTTGGTATTTGTTTATGTCCATTCTTTTCAAAATATTTTATAAATTCTTCTCTAATATTCATGTTCTACCTTCCTCACTACATCGGAAACTTTAATCTTCAAATCTTCTAAAGTTCCATCGTTATGAATCACATAATCGTAATTATTATACTCATCTAATGCTACCTCAGTCAAATGTTTTTGTTCCTTTTCTGATAAAACACTATCATATCCATCTCGAATTACCCTAATATTAATTACATTATCAAAATTTTTCTTTGGCCATTCAAGTTCATTAGGAAACCTTGCATCAGAAATAGTTATAATATCAAAATAATAGCTATAAACCTTAATATCTTCGCAAATTCTTCTAACAAAAAAATCATTATCAATTTTTTTGCGTATAACATCAGTCCCAAGTTCTTGAAGTAACTCTCTAGGTTTAGATTCTTCACTGCCATCCCAATTACTAATTTTCTTCGCATACTCTTTAATATAACTTCCATATGCTAAATTAATAACCTTTAAACCTTTATCCTCATATATCTCTTTAATATCCAAAGCTACTGTATCTTTACCATGTCTAGCTTTTCCAGAAATAACATATATCTTCATCAAAATCTCCCCTTATAGAAAAACCACTAAACCGTGGTTTTCTCTTCTTCATCTTTTTCTATAATGCCATATTTATCATCATAAAATTTAAATACCGTTTTAAGTGCGGCAATAACTGGAGTTGAAATAAGCATTCCAACAATTCCAAAGAAATAACCAAACACTAAAAGTCCAAGCATAATTGTAACTGGATGTAACTTAGTTGTCTTAGACATAATAATCGGTTGTAAAAAATTACCTTCCAAAAATTGAATAACAGCAATAACAACCAAAGTTAAAATACCAATTGTTGGGCTTTGAGTAAGACCAACTATAACAGCCGGTGCTCCACCAATATAAGGTCCTGCATATGGAATAATATTAGTTAAACCGCAAAACAAACCAAATAACATTGGAGCTTTAAGACCAACTGTCCAAAATGCTAAAGATGAAAGAACAAATATTAATGTACAGTCAAGTACCGCACCTTTCACATAATTTCTAAGTGAACCATTAACTTCATCTAACAAAGCAACTGTAGTTTTTCTAAACTTTTTAGGAATAAATGTAAATAAATTAGAACTATTATCAAAATTTACTATCAAGAAAAATCCAATGATTAAACCAAGAATAAATACTCCAAGCCCAGAAAACAAACTAGAAATAAAGCCTAAAATATTTTGTGGCATTGTTGTAGTTATATTAGTCGCAAAATCTTCAAGTGAAGTAAGTGCCTCATGTTTCATCTTTTCAAAATCAATCAAATTAGAGTTATCTAAATTATTAAATAAATCTAAACTCCACGTTTTAACCGTATCAAACACATCAGGAATAATACGTGCAAACTCACGAACCTGATCAATTAAAAGTGGTATTAATGTTACTAAAACTAGAAAAATAACTAAAAATATAAGTAAATAAGTAATAACCGCTCCTAAAGTTCGTCTTATTTTTTTAGTCTCAAGCCATTTAATAAATGGATCAAAAAGCCAAGCTATTAAAATCCCAATAAAAAGTGGTAAACAAATTTCCAAAATTTTAAATATAAAATCCAAAATTTTTGTTTCTTTAAATAACCTAATTACTACATAAGCAATTGCCGCTATAAGTAAAAGATATAAAACTCTTAAAACCTTAGAAGCTAAATCAGTAACCTCATTTACCTTTCTAACATCTAAATCTTTACTAACCTTCCGTCCAAACATACTCATCACCTAGACAGTTAATAGTTCTTGTTCTTTTTCTTTTTCTTTTTCATCAATTACTTTATTGTATTTATTAATTAAATCTTGAACATCATCCATTAAATTATCTTTTTCATCATCAGTTAAATCTTCATTTTTCTTAATATCATTATTACTATCTTGTCTAATATTTCTTAAATTAATTTTTCCTTCTTCCGCAATCTGCTTAACTTGTTTAACATATTCTTTTCTAGTTTCTTCAGTTAAAGCCGGAATATTTAAAATAATGCACTCTCCATTATTATTAGGTGTAAGTCCAATATTAGCTTCATAAATTCCCTTTTCAATATCACTTAAACTAGATCTATCAAACGGTTTAATCATTAACTGTCTAGCTTCAGGAATTGAAATAGTAGCTAAAGACTTAAGTGGTGTTGGTGTTCCATAATAGCTAACTGTAACACCATCTAAAATAGCTGGATTAGCTCTTCCTGCTCTAACATTTGTAAAACGTTTTTCCATCGTTTCAATTGCTTTTTTCATCTTACTTTCTGTTTCATTCAAAACATTGTCCATCTTATCACTCTCCAAAATAATTATAATATATTTACCCTTTATTAGCAAGCAAACTAATAAAAATTTCCTATTATAATTATATGAATTGTCATAAATAATTTTATTAAGTTTTAAAACATAAATTTAATATAAAATAATTTTACTGTATAAAAATAATTCTTGAGTTTTAAAAGTTATTTTTATACACAAAAATAATTTTCAAATTTTAAAAGCTATTTCGTTTTACCGAAATAATGTAAAAAGAAGCTAATCACAAAATTAACCTCTTAATCTATTTTATCTGTAAGTAACCAATCAATCATATTGACATGTTTAATGCCATCTCTTGAAAAATCTTCTTCATCAAGTGACACTACATATTTTGGAAAATTATCATTTATATTTTTATATGCACCAAATTCTCTTTCTATAACCTTTTCTCCATCGAGTTTATATGCCACTTGAACATATATCTGTTCCTCATATCTTTTAGCAATAAAATCAATCTCACCATTTTTAGTTTTTCCAATATAAACATCATAGCTCCTTGCAATCAAATCATTATAAATTACATTTTCCAAAGCAAAACTTTTGTTGATTTCAAAATTATTATTTTTAATCTGTGAAATTCCTAAATCTGTCATGTAATATTTATTAAGTGTTTTTAAAATAGTTTTCCCATGAATATCATAACGGTAAACCTTTTTAATAATAAGCGCCTTACAAAGAGCATCTATATAATTATAAAGCGTTTCACTAGATATCTCTCTTCGTTCAGTTTTTAAAAATCCCATAATATCTTTAAATGAAAATTTCCTTCCTGTTGTATCCACAATATATTGTAAAATCAAATTAAATAACGAAACATCTTTAAGACCTAATCTATCAACCACATCTCTTAAAATAATAGAGTCAAAAACACTATATAAATAATTTTTTATGTTTTCTTCAGCTTCAAAATCCGTTACATTAGGAAGACCTCCCCATTTAACATAATCCCAAAAAGTATTCTCATCTTTACCATCTTTTAAAGTAAGGTCTACATACTCTCTATAAGTAAGCGGATTTATTAAGAAAGAAACATATCTTCCTGAAAGAACCGTAGAAAGTTCATCAGAAAGTAGCTTACTATTAGAACCCGTAATAAATATACTTATATTTTCAAGCGAAGCTCTAAGTGAATTTATAACCTTTTCAAAATTATCTACATTTTGAATTTCATCAAAAAACACATAATACATTTTTTTATCTATAATTTTATCTTTAATATATTTATTTAATGTTTTATAGTTTTGCAAATCTTCATATTCAATATATTCAAAATTAACATATATAATATGATCATTACAAATACCTTTGTCACGAAGTTCATCAATTATCTGCCTCAAGATAACAGACTTGCCGCATCTTCTAATACCAACTAAAATTTTAACTAAATTACTATCATAAAATCCTCTAATTTTAGATAAATAAAGCTCTCTTTTTAGCATTTTCCATCACCACTTTAATTATAAAATTATATAAAAGAAATATCAAGTTTTTTCGGTTAACCGAAAAAAACACAAAAAAAGAAGTTAAACTAAATTAACCTCTTATTTAATATTTTTAAGTACAAAAGTCTTAGTTCTACTCATCTCTTCAAAAGTAGTCATAACACCTTCATTACCAATTCCTGAATGTTTCCATCCACCAAATGGCATTTCAAATGGTCTAAAGAATGATGCTCCATTAATAACTGCTCCACCACACTCTAACTTATCAGCTACATACTGACATGTTTTCATATCTCTAGAAAATACACATCCACATAAACCATAGCTAGATTGATTAGCAATCTCAATAGCTTCATCTAAATCTTCAAATTCAATAATTGGAACAACTGGTCCAAAAATCTCCATATCCTTAGCTACATCCATATCTTTAGTAACACCATCTAATATAGTTGGTTCATAGAAAGCACCTTTACGTCTTCCACCGAATACGAGTTTTGCTCCAGCAGCTACAGTATCATTAACTTGTTTTTCAACATTAATTGCTGCTTGTTCACTAATTAAGCATCCTAATTTTGCTTCTGGATCACTAGGCATCTTAACTGGAATACCTTTAAATGTTTCTACTAATTTACTTAAGAATTCCTCTTTTACATCTTTGTGAATAATAAATCTTTTAGAAGCGCAGCAAACTTGTCCAGTATTGTAAAGTCTTCCCCAAACAATCTCTTTAACAGCTAAATCAACATCACCATCTTTACATAAGATAAATGCATCATTACCACCTAACTCTAAAGTTACATGAGTAATATTTTTAGCACATTTAGCCATTGTTTCAGCACCCGCAATAGTTGAACCAGTTAAAGTAACTAAAGCTACACCTGGATTTTCAGCTAAAGCTTGTACAGCTTCTCCTCCAGCGCCGTTTAATAAGTTAATAACTCCACCTGGAACTCCTGCTTCTATTAATAGCTCTACATACTTAGTTAAAGTAAGTGGATTATGAGCAGAAGGTTTTAAGATAACACTGTTACCCATAAGTAATGCTGGTGGTACTTTCTGACAGAACAAATCACTTGGGAAATTAAATGGAATAACTGCCACAACTACTCCTAGTGGATATTGTTCAGTATATTGAATATGATGTTCTTGTCCTGGTTCTACTCCAGCAGGAATAACCTTACCATATTCATGTTTTGCTTTTTCACAAAAAGCTGGAATTCCAATTGAAACATTCGCAATCTCACCGATAGCTTCACTGATAGGTTTACCAGTTTCCGCGCTGAGTAGCTTAGCAAGTTCATCTTTATGTTCTTCTACTAATTTAACGAACTTCATTAAAATAGAAGCTCTTTCATGAATAGGTTTCTTTTCCCATTCTTTTTGACCTTTTTTAGCAGCCTCTACCGCTCTATCACAGTCCTCCTTAGTCGTATCAGGTACTGTATCAATTAACTCGTTTGTAGCTGGATTGTATACTTCGATAACTTTACCTGAAGAAGCATCCACCCACTCACTACCTATTAAATTTTTAGCCAATTATTCATTACCTCCAAACGCAGTATAAGAAAGTGATAAACCTCCAACAGTATTAGATGAATGATCACCCATACCATATTCACCAAATGTAAATACCATTAAGAATTCTTTATTAGGAATAACCTTCTTAACTTCTGGATAAATTTTATCCTCAATTTGTGATAAAGCTAAACCAAGTCTTCTTCCACCACAGTGAACTAAGAAATAAGAATTTGCCTCACTTACCATTAATTTATTTAAATTATTAATAGTTTCCTCATTAGCTTTTAAAATACCTTCTGGAGTATTAGTTAATTGAATAACAGCTGTATTTTCAGCTAAATTAGCACCAATATTCATTGATAAATCATCATTACCAAACATTGGGTGACGAACAGCTGTAACTTTACCAATAGGGTCTTTTACTCCAAGTGGAGCACAAATAGTTTCAGTAAGTAAATTATTACCCATTAAAGACTCTACTGATTTACCAGTCCACTCAGCATATTTCTTAAGTGCCGGCACGTGGTCAATTTCCACAAGTGTTCTTTCATCTCTAACTTTAGTAATAACACCAACATTATTAGTTTCATGATAAGCACCTGTATAAAGGTTCTTCATTTCTCCTTTAGTATAGAAAATAGCAATTGTTAAACCATCAGCAAATGCTTCCCCATCATTTAAGATACTCCATTTTCCTTCAACAGTATTATCAGCAGCTGATCCACCAAATACTGGAACATTACCAATAACATCTTGAATACCTTCTAAGTATTCTTCTTCGTTAGCAGGTGAAGCTGACATAAAGAAGAAATCAGGTTCAACATCTGCTCCTTTAACTTTACTAATAGCATCGCGAGCTACTCTTCTACCTACTTCTCTTGGAGTTTCGCTAGTTTGTGCACTACCAGCAGTAACAACTTCTAAATCTCCACCAAAAAGCATCATACCAGAATAACCAGTTTCTTTATTTAAATATCCATCTTGTGTACATATAGCAGCAGATGAAGTACATCCGATAACTGGTACATCACCTAAAACACTTTTAGCTCCTTCCATAATTTTGTTTTGATCTTGTACGCAACTTGTGAATAATAACCCAACTTGTGGATTTTCAATCACATTTGCCATTTTAGCAGTTTCAGCTCCAGATGCAAAAGCATCTGGATTTTCACTGTAACCTACTTTTGTTTTTAACATTAAATAACCTCCCTTTATTCTTAATAAGCTTCTTCAAATAAGCCTATTATATCCTCTTTCGTAACTTCTCTTGGATTACCACCAGTACAAGGATCTTTAAATGCTTTCTCAGCCATAACTTCAAAATCCTCTTTACGAACGCCAAGTTCACTTAAGTGCTGTGGTACACCAAGTTTAGTCTCTAACTCTCTAACAGCATTTACTACTAAATCTACACACTCTTCATCACTTTTACCATCAGTATCTAAATCAAATGCTTTAGCCATAGCTCTATATCTATCTTTAGAAGCTTCACCATTCCATTTTAAAACATAAGGTAAGAATAATGAACAAGCAATACCATGTGCGACATCGTAAGTAGCGCCTAACTGATGAGCCATTGAATGAACTATTCCAAGTCCAACATTAGAAAAACCCATACCAGCAATATATTGACTTATGCCCATATTAATCATCGCATCTTTGTCTTTACTAACAGCTTTCTCTAGGTTATGATAAGTCATTTCCATACTCTTTAAATGGAACATATCTGTCATCTCCCAGTGAGCTTTAGTAATATAACCTTCCATTGCATGAGTTAAAGCATCAAGTCCAGTTGCCGCTGCTGTCATCTTAGGCATACCTGCCATTAATTCCATATCGACAATTGACAATACTGGAATATCATGTGGATCAACGCAAACCCTCTTAACTACATTTTCCTCATCAGTAATAACATAGTTAATTGTTACCTCGGCTGCAGTACCAGCAGTTGTAGGTAAAGCAATAATCGGTAAACAAGGATTTTTAGTATCAGCCGTACCTTCTAATGAATTAATATCATAGAATTCAGGATTTTTAATTACAATACCAATACATTTAGCCGTATCGATAACTGATCCACCACCAACTGCCACAATAACATCAGCATTTTCTTTCTGACAATAATCAATACCTTCTTGGCAGTTAGTAATTGTTGGATTAGGTTTAACATCATCATACACTGCATATGAGACATTACCATCTAATTCCTTAATTACCATATCAGTTACACCGCAACCCATTAAAGTCTTATCAGTAACTAATAACACTTTTTTGAAATGTCTCTTCTTAATTTCGGGCACTAATTCTTCTCTAGCTCCCCATCCAAAATAAGAAGTCTCATTCAAAATAATCCTATTACTCATCACACCACCTTCCATTCTACAATTTAATTATACCATTTTTAAAAACAGGATTTCTATTTTTTCCACAGTTTTAATCAGAAAGAGTGCCAAAAAGTGTAAAAAAATTTTTAATAAAACCTCTCAAAGAAAAATTTTATATAGCAAATAGGAAGTAATAATCCATGTTCATGTGGGACAAGTAAGAAATATAAACATTGATATGGTTGCAATGTACAAAACCTTATTTTAGAACAAAATACCAAAATAAATTTTGGTATTAGCTTACCTCACGGTAAGCTTTTTCTACTTCACAGAAACCTAAGGCTTCTCCATAGACCAGTATCGGATGGTCGCCACCCTAATTTTTTTTGTCAAAATTTATTGATTAAATAGATTGTTCAATTCCTCTCATATATATTTCTAAACCTT
>CALVRN010000033.1 GCA_944358675.1 uncultured Bacilli bacterium
AGCCTTAGGTTTCTGTGAAGTAGAAAAAGCTTACCGTGAGGTAAGCTAATACCAAAATTTATTTTGGTATTTTGTTCCGGGAATTTCTAAATAAAAAAGGAAATAAAAAATAAATGTCGTATGTTTATATATAGAAGGGGCAAAGAAAGGAGATATATGAAATTAACAAAAGAATATTTAAAAAAATTAGACCAAAAATTAGAATTAATTCCTTTAAGTTATGATATAGCCTTTAAAAGTACATTTAAAACTAATCTAAATCTTTTAAAACATATATTGAATGCCACACTACCAATAGAAATATCTAAAGAAGATAAAATTAATCTATTAGATAGTGAAATGCCCATCATAAATAAAAAAGAACATGAACAGATTGTCGATATTTTTGTCGTAATAAATAAAAATATATTTATCGATATTGAAATGAATAGAAGTAAATTTGAAAATGTATTTGAAAGAAATGATAAATATAAAAATAGAATATCTAATGTAATATTTGAAAAAGGAGAAAACCTAAAAGAACTAAAAACAAAGCATATATATCAGCTTAATTTAAATGCAAGTCCCTATGAAGAGATATTAGAAGATACAATTGTAATGTATGGACTTAAAACAAAAAAGATATATCTATCTAGTGAAAGTGTCATAACAAAAAGTCTTGAAAGATACCGTGACTTATACTATAATGGTA
The DNA here is from genome assembly GCA_944358675.1 of uncultured Bacilli bacterium. Classification (GTDB taxonomy): domain Bacteria; phylum Bacillota_I; class Bacilli_A; order RF39; family UBA660; genus Coprosoma. Next base: position 692 of record CALVRN010000033.1, read on the forward strand.
TTAGAAATGAAGAAGTTATATGGCTAACAATGTTAACGGCAAGAAGTTTTAGTGAATTATATGAATTCGCAAAAGAGATACTTAATGAAGAAGAATTAAAAAAATTGATGGAGGCATCGATAAATATGAGTAAAGATGGATTTGTTATACACGCATGGCAAAAAGAAAAGATGGATGCATTAGTAAAGTACAACGAAATAGAAGAAGCTACAAAAAAAGGTAAAGTTGAAGGAATAGCTGAAGGAATTAAGGAAAAAGAGATTGAAATAGTCAAAAATATGCTTAAAAAGGAAATGAGTATAAAGGATATTTCAGAAATCACTGGTCTAACCGAACAAGATATTCAAAATTTAGAGGAAAAAGAGTAAGATTAAACATTAACTAATCTTACTCTTTTAATTTGAATATTTAAATAATTAATTTTATCTTCTTTTTTATTATCTAAATTAATACAATTAAAAGGAGGCGATAAAATGTATAATGTCATACCACTTCCTTATCCATATAATGCCTTAGAACCTATAATCGATGAAGAAACAGTAAATATTCATTATAATAAGCATCATAAAAAATATGCTGAAAACCTAAACAATCTTACAAATAAAAAAATTCCCCTCGAACAAATTCCCAAAAGAATAGAGGAATTTCCCCTAAAAGATAGAGGACAAATATTGTATAATGCTGGAGGTGTATTAAACCACAATTTATATTGGCAAAGTCTAAATAAAAATCCAACATTACCTAAAGGTAAACTATTAAATAAAATAAATAATGACTATGGAAATTTTGACAACTTTAAAAAAGTTTTTATAAACAAATCTAAAAATCTAGTTGGCTCTGGATATACCTTTTTAGTAACGGATAACAATGGAAATCTTACAATTATAAATTTGCCAAATCAGGAAACTCCAATTTCATATAACTTAACACCACTTTTTGCTATTGACCTTTGGGAACATGCCTATTATTTAAAATATAAAAACAATAGAAATACATATATTGAAAACATTTGGGATAAAGCAAACTTTGATTATGCCAGTAACCTATATGAAAATTTATTCTAAAATAAAAATAAAAACATATATTTATTTAGGAGGGGATAAACTTGAAAAAAATAGTACCATTTAAAAAAGATATTGAGTTTAATACTAACATTGCTGAAATAAGTAGTATTTCACTTGAGCACACTTTAAAACTAAAGGAAGAAAATTTAGTATCCGGAGAGTTCATTGTTAGTGGAACATATAAACTAACTGAATCTAGTATAAATACAACTCCATTTGAATATAAATTACCTTTTGATATTAGTATTGATAAAAAATATGACACTAAAGAGTTAAATGTTGATATTAATGATTTCTACTATGAAGTAACCAATAATGAAACATTATCCATCAACATAGAAGTGGTTTTAGATGGACTAAAAGAAAAAGAAGAAAGGGAGGATAACATTATGACCGAAGAAAAAACAGAAACCTTAGAAGAAGTTCGCGAAGAAATTGAAGTTACTGAAAACAAAAACATAGATAATCTTGAAAACGTTGAAGAAAATAAAGAAGAAACAGAAACTAGTGTTAAATCAATATTTGAAGATTTAGATGAAAACGAAAGATATTCTGTGTATAAAGTTCATATAGTTACTGAAAATGACACAATCGAAGAAGTTACTGAAAAATATGAAACAACAAGAGAAGAATTAGAATCTTATAATGACTTAAATGACTTAAAAATAGGGGACAAACTAATTATTCCATCTCATGAAAATTAACCGAGTATTAAAAAATAAAGGTTTAAAAGCAAGAGGCTATAAAAAAAATGGAAAAGTAACAATAGTTGATACAACTGAGGGAAAATATATTTATAAAGAAGGAAAATTAAACCCGCAAATTTTAAACTATTTAAAATCACGCAGTTTTGATTATCTACCTTCTTTTTTAAATACAGAAAACGATTCATATCAATTAACCAGATATATTGAAGATTTAGATATTCCCAAAGAACAAAAAATACTAGACTTAGTTAGATTAACAGCTTTACTTCATAGCAAAACAACTCATTATAAAGAGATAGATTTAGACTATTATGAGAAAATTTATGAAGATTTAGATGGTAATTTAAATTACTTATATATTTATTACACAGATTTAATAACATTAATTGAAAGCAAAGTTTATATGAGCCCAAGTGAACAGATTCTCGCTAGAAACATAACAAAAATTTATGACACAATTGCCGAAAATAAAAAAAATCTAGATCATTGGCACGAACACATAAAAGAAAAAAGAAAAGAACGTAGAGTTGTTCTTCATAATAACTTAAAATTAGAACATTTTTTAGAAGCTGATACACCATATTTAATAAGTTGGGATAAATCGAAAGTTGGTAGTCCTGTTTTTGATTTATATAAACTATATCAAAATCATGCATTAGATTTCGACTTTGAAACGATATTAAACGAATATGAAAGGCAGTACCCACTAATGGAAGAAGAAAAAGAATTACTTTTCATATTAATATCTCAACCAGAGTTAATTAACTTTAAAAATACCGAATATAAAAATTGCCTAACCATAAGTAAAATGGTTGATAAAATATATAAAACATATATGCTAATTTCACCAAAAAAGTCTGAAGATTGAACAAAAAAGTAAAATCATAAATATAAACAGTAAAAAAACATTAAACCTTGTAACCACAAATATAGTAATCAAGATTTGATAAAATAAAATAATCATACAAATCAAACATATAATAGACCATTTACCACGTCCACACCAAAAATTACGCATAATATCACCTATAATACTTTATTCAAAATAATCTTTAATAAACATGATATCAACCTAAACCACTTGTATAAAAATAATAAATAAGGTATAATTTAAACAGAATAGGGGATGGCAAAATGAATAATAAAGGTTTTATCACATCTGCTTTATTATATGGTATCTTATCTTTATTTTTAGTTTTAATTTTAGGAACTGTATCTATATTAGGTAATAGAAAAATAGCTAATGACAAAATAAAAGAAAGTGCATTAGATGATGTTCAAACACTTACAACCAATCCAGCCTGTTTTACAGTAACGACTAATACTAGAGGTAATTTAACTATAACAAAATATAGTGATACTTGTGATAAAACAGTATTCATCCCAGAAACATTAAATGGACAGACAGTTGATGAAATAGGAGCTTATGCTTTTAATAATCAGAATTTAATTAATATTACAATTAAATCAAATATCAAAGAAATATATTCAAATGCTTTCACCGGTAATGATGAAATGGTTTTCTATATTAAAACCACAAGTAATGAAATTAGAGGAACAGGAACTCAGGAAGAAATAAATAATGCAATTGGAACGGCATGGGGAGCCAAAGATGCTACCGTTCGTTGGGATTATTAAAATAATCCTTTTTTCTTGCTTTAAAATAATGTATAATATTTATAGGAAACAGGTGATTTTATGTTTATAGATGAAGCAGTTGTTGAACTAATTGCTGGTAGCGGTGGTAATGGTTGTCTAGCTTTTAGAAGAGAAAAATATGTAGCCATGGGTGGACCATTCGGTGGTAATGGAGGTAAAGGATCTGACATAATTTTCAAAGTAGATTCAGGTCTAAATACATTGGTAGATTTCAAGTATAAAAAAATAATCAAAGGATATAAAGGTGAAAATGGTATGGGTAAAGGTATGCATGGCAAAAATGCCGAAGATATCATCATCCCAGTACCAGCCGGAACCATTGTCACAGATTATGATACAGGTCTAGTTATTGCTGACTTAACTCAAAATGGTGAACAGCACGTTATTGCCAAAGGAGGAAGAGGTGGAAGAGGAAATATGGCCTTTGCCACTCAATCAAATCCCGCACCACATTATGCCGAAAATGGTGAACCAGGCGAAAGAGTAAAAATAAAAATCGAATTAAAATTAATGGCTGATGTTGGATTAGTAGGAATGCCGAGTGTTGGTAAATCAACTTTTATATCTAAAATATCTGCTTCTAAACCTAAGATAGCTGATTATCCTTTTACAACTCTAAAACCAAATTTAGGAGTTGTAAAAACACCTGATAATCGTAGCTTTGTAGTAGCCGACCTTCCAGGACTAATCGAAGGTGCATCTTTAGGTCATGGCCTTGGCGATAGATTCTTAAAACATATCGAAAGAACAAGAGTAATTGCTCACATTATAGATATGAGTGGATATACTAATGATCCATATAAAGATTATATAACTATCAATAAAGAACTAGAAAACTTTGATAAATCATTAATGAAAAAGCCACAAATAATAATTGCCAACAAAATGGACATGCCTTCTTCTAAAGAAAATTTAAATAAATTTAAAGAAAAAGTTGATAAAGAAATTTATGAAATGTCTGCAATTAACGGTGAAGGAATTAACACAATAATATTAAAACTAGCTGACATGTTAGATGAAATACCAAAATCAAACTTATATAATGATGAAAAATTTGAAAGTCATGTAATATATAAATTTAAAGAAGAAAAACCATATAAAATTACTAAAGATAATGATACATGGATAATAAGTGGTAAAGGAATAGAAAAACTTTTAATCATGAGTAGATTAGATACCGATGAAGCAATATTGCGTTTCTCAAATAAATTAAGAAAAATGGGTATTGATGATGAATTAAGAGAATTAGGTGCCCAAGATGGTGACACCATCAAAATTATGGATTATGAATTTGAATTTAAAGAATAATTTTTAAATTAAATTGTATAAATTTAAAACAAACCATTAAACTCATCAAAACACTATTTAACAAAAACTGTACATTTTTTGACAAAATATCACAAAAGTATGGTAAAATTATACTAGGGTGATATGCATGGATAACATTGTAGTAATAATCGCGGCAGCATTAGGAACAACTTTATTTGTTGTATTTATTGTTTTAGGAGTGTTAAAGGGACGTAAAAAGAAAAAATATAAAAAAATAATTGAAGATCTAGATTATCAGAAAAATCGACTTGACACTTCACCGGTTGGACCAGAACTTGCTAAAGTTGAAGGTTATGTAAATAATGAGAAACTAGAAGTACTTTACAAAAATTGGAAAGAAAGATTAAATGACATTAAAGAAATTCAAATTCCTAAAATAACTGATATGTTAATTGAAGCAGAATATTCACTATCTCAAACAGATTATAAAAGTACCATGTATAAAATCGCTAAACTTGAAATGGAAATATACAAAGTAAGAGCAACTTCAGCTTTCTTATTAAATGAAATTAAAGATATTACCAACAGTGAAGAACGTAACCGTGCAAGCATAACAAAATTAAAAGCAAAATATCGTGAATTATTTGAAAAATTTGAAGAAACACAAGACGAATTCGGTGAATATGCCAAAGTAGTATCACTTCAATTTGAAACAATCTCAAAAAGATTTGAAGACTTTGAAACCTTGATGGAAAACAATGAATATACTGAAGTTCCAGAAATTTTAAAAGTAATTAATGAACTTTTAAAACATATGGAAGTAGTTATTGAAGAACTTCCATCAATTGTATTAATAGCAGAAGGAATATTACCTAAAAAGATAGAAGAAATAATAACTATTTATAATAAAATGGTTGCCGCAGGCTATCCATTAGATTATTTAAATGTTGAATATAATGTTGAAGAAGCTCAAAAGAAAATTGCTGATATTTTAGATCGAGCTAAAGTTTTAAACTTAGAAGATAGTTTATTTGACTTAAAAGTTTTAACTGAATATTTTGAAAATCTATTTACTGATTTTGAAAAAGAAAAAGTCATTAAATCAGATTATGATGAAGCCAATAAAACATTACAAACAAAACTAAAAAAAATAAATTCATTAGTAAAAGATATGTTTGAACAAATGAATGATTTAAAACAATTATATAGTCTATCAGAAACTGATATCAGCTCATTATATGAAATAAAAGGTGATTTAGATAAATTAAATGAAGATTATAATACATTAATATCTCATACAAGCAATCACAGCTTCGCATATTCAAAGTTAACCGAAGAAATTGAAACACTAGTTATCAGATTATCAGAATTAGAAAATAAATTAGATAACACATTAAACGTTATTGGAAGTATGCATGATGATGAAATGCGTGCTCGCCAGCAACTCGCTGAAGTTGAAGAATTACTTAAAAATTCACAAAAACAAATCAGATCATTTAATTTACCAGTTATTCCAAACAGATATTACATCGAACTAAAAGAAGCTAAAGATGCTATGAAAGAAATTGTTAAAGAATTAGATAAAAAGCCAATAACAATCGAAACATTAAATACCAGAGTAGATACAGCTAGAGATTTAGCTTTAAAACTATATGGAAAAACAAAAGAAATGATGAAAACCGCTATGTTTGCTGAAATGGCCATAGTTTATGGTAATAGATACCGTTCATCAGAAAAAGATTTAGATAGAAATCTAACATATTCTGAAATGTTATTAAATAAAGGTGAATATCAAAAATCATTAGAACTCACTATCAATTCATTAAATAAAATTGAACCAGGTATTTATGATAAACTATTAAAATTATATGGTGGAAAAGAAAGAATGAGTGAATAAACAAAAGAAAGTCAAAAATAACTTTCTTTTTCTTTGTTTACTAGGAATTTGCTTTGTAAAAGGTAAAAGTTTGCAAGAAGTTATTTACAAGAACATTTGTATGTGCTATAGTGGATATATCAAAAAATAGAAGGTGATGCTATGAAAATA
>CALVRN010000034.1 GCA_944358675.1 uncultured Bacilli bacterium
ATGATAGACAGTTAGATGAAATAAGAAAAGGAAAAAAGCATGGACTTTCTAAAAAGAAAATTTTACTTTATGCGAAAGAAGAATTTGATAATTATAAAATGAAATTAATTAGAAAGACTTTAGAAGCTGGTCTTTCTTATAAAAAAGCTTTGATATTGGCAAATCCAATGCTTGATTTTTATCAAATTTTAGAAATTATAGATGCTTATAATAAAGGAGTTTCTTTGAAATCTGTAAAAAAATATGCGACTGGTGATTTTGATTTTAATCAGTTGAAAGAAATTTTTAAAGGTTATGAACATGGTCTTTCAGAAGAAGATGTTAGTAAGTATGCGAAATCTGAATTTTATTATTATGAAATGTGGCTTATGAGACTTGGTTATGAAAAAGGTTTTGATGAAAAAAAGATTGCTCTTTATACTGATAGAAAATTTACACAAGGACAGATGTATCAAATTTATAAAGGGGTTAAACATGGACTTACTTTAAAACAAGTGAAAGTTTATGCTAAGAAAGAGTTTGATGAAAATCAAATGTTAATTATTAGACTTTGTTTGGAAAAAGGTTATAACTGTGATGAAATAGATTTTGATAAGTTAAAAACAGTTGATTTGGAAGAAAGTTATATAAAATTTTTAGATGAAGAAGTTCTTGCTGAAGAAGATATAGATGTAAAAAAACTTACCTTGGGGTAAGCTTTTTTGAATAGTGCTGTTATGTAATTAGTAGATTTGATAAAAATGCTTTTTTTCTATTTTTCTACTAACCTATATACATTATATGAAGGGGTATTGAATAATCTAAAATTATAATTAGATACACCTAAACCATTTGAAATGTATAAATCTGAATTTTCTATTTTGTAATGACTGTCATAATATTTTTTAGCACCATCAGGTAATATTATAGCACCTATAAACGGTAATCTTATTTGTCCAGCATGAGAATGACCGGCTAATATTAAATCAAAAGGATTTACAGACATATCATCAATGACATCTGGTTCATGTAATAGTAGTATTTTGTATATCGGACCATCTTTTTCAAATGAATTTAAATAGTCAATAGAAGTTTTTAATTTGTCATTAATACTTAGTTTGTCTTCTACAGTACTTGTGCCGGCAATAAATATATTTGAATATCCATCTTTGTAAATTGTATCATATGTATTATTTAAATCTTTAAATCCTCCTTCTGTAACTATGTTTATCCATTCATCGAAGTTCAGGTCATTATTACCATTAATAGCATATTTTCCTGTAGTAGCATTTATTTTGTTTAAAAGTTTACTTATTTTGTTTGCCATATTTGTAGTCATTTTAGTGTCTTTGTCGATTAAATCTCCGGTTAAAACGACAATGTCTGGTTTTTGTTCGTTGATGCTATCAATTAATTTTTGAAAACTTTCATCATCAAACACTCTTCCATAGTGGATATCTGAAATATGAACAATTTTAAAACCATTAAAGTTATCTGGCCAATTATTAATAGTAATTTTTTGTTCTTTGACAGTTATTAATTTGGGTTCAATGAAAAAACCATAGGCTATTATCAAACCAATGATTAAAACTATGATAAAGAATAATTTTAAAAACGAAAAATGTTTTTCTTGGGTTTTGGTCATATGTTTCACCTATGATAATTTTACCACAATTAAAAAAAAGACAAAAGTCTTTATGAAAATATAAGTATGAAAGTTTGTAAAGAGAGAATTAAACCATTATGCATAAAGTGAAAAAACATTGATACAAAAATGTTGTTAGTTTTTTTAAGCATATAAGCAAAGGCAATTCCACAACTACAATAAGATAGTAAATATAAGGGTAGTAGTTCATTTATTGGAGTTCCGATAAGGTGTAATCCACCAAAAATTAAACTTGAAATTGTTATAAATAGAAAGTCATTTTTAATTATAGATCTAAAGGCTAAACGAAAAACACTTTCTTCTAATATTGGAGCTAGAATGACAGCTGATATAAAAGTGTATAGCGGAAAGATATTAAATTCATTTCTAATTGTGGTTTCATTGGTAGACATTCCGCCACCTAATACATTTATAAGCATGTTGGCTGCCATCATGACAATTACACTTATAATATAGTATTTTAAATATTTGTTAAAATATTTTAGATGGTTTTGTTTTATATCTTTCCAAGCGTTTTTAAAATCTTTATCAAAAATACAGAAGATTAAACTAATCATAAGTAATTCAACAGCAAGACTATACATTATTACTATGTGTGATGGCAAATCAGCAACATTTATATGAAGTAAAATAAAGGGAAATTCTTGACCTATACTAAATAAAAAATAAATAAATATAACCGTTACCCCTTTTAGACAATATTTAAAATCATTTTCTTTAGTTCTTGTTATCATTTTTATCACCGTTATCATTATATCATGTATTTTAAGAAAAAGAATAAATAATGTAGAGTTTTATCGTGTAAAAAGGGTGTTAAAAGTGGTAAAAATATGTTATAATGTTTCTAGATGTGCAGAAAAGAGTGGGCTATCCCACTCTTTAATGTAGTTTGAGGAGGTGTTTTTTTGGAAGAAAAAATTAGAAAATTATTAGAAAAAGCTATTGAAGAAGCAGGGTATGTTTTAGATGAGGTATTTTATGGTAAGGAAGATAATATAAATACTTTGAGATTAGTTATTGATAAAGCAGGCTATATCAATGTTGGTGATTGTGTGAAGGTTAATGAAATAGTAAATCCAATATTAGATGAAGCTGACCCAATTAGTGAAAGTTATGTTTTAGATGTTTGTTCTAAGGAGAAGGGAAGTGATGATGATGAACAGTAAGGAATTTAAATTGGCTGTGGAAAATTTATCAAAGGAGAAGGGTATTGATAAAGATGTTATTTTTGATGCGATGGAACTTGCATTAACTAGTGCTTATAAGAAGAATTATCATTCTCTTTCAAATGTACGTGTTGATATCAATAGAGAAACTGGTGAAATTAAAATTTTTTCTTATAAAACAGTTGTGTTTAGTAAAGAATATGAAAAGGAAGATGGAGTTTTAGAAAAGGAAATTATTACAGATGAAGATGGTAATGAGGTAGAAATAGAAAAAGAATTCCACTTTGATGATAGAATTCATATTACTTTAGAGGATGCTAGAAAACAAGTCCCAGGAATTGAAGTTGGAGAGACTATTGAAAAAGAAGTTACTCCTAAAGATTTTGGTAGAGTGGCTGCGGCAACAGCTAAGCAGGTTGTGGTACAAAAAATTAGAGAAGCTGAAAGAGAAATTATTAATAATGAGTTTTCTGATAAACAAGATGAGATGGTTACTGGATTAGTAGCAATGGAAGATGTTCGTAATTATTATATAGATTTAGGTAGAACTCAAGGAATTTTACCTAAAAATGAGATTATTCCAGGTGAGACAATTAAAATGGGGTCTAGTATTAAGGTTTATATTACTAAAGTTGAAAATAATTCTAAAGGACCTTTAATTTTACTTTCTAGAAAACATTATGGTTTTGTTAAAAGATTATTTGAATTAGAAATTCCAGAAATTAATGAAGGAGTTATCTTAATTTATAGTGTAGCTAGAGATGCTGGTAATAGAACAAAAATTGCTGTTTATTCAGAAAATGCTAATGTTGATCCAGTCGGTGCTTGTATTGGTGAACATGGAAGCAGAATTAATAGAATTATAGAAGAACTTAATGGTGAAAAAATAGATATTGTTAAATATGAATCAGATGAAGCAAGATTTATTGAGAATGCCTTAAGTCCAGCTCGTAATTTGCACGTTTTTGTAACTGATGAAAAGAAAAAAGAAGCTTTAGTGGTAGCTAGTGATGAAGATTTATCTTTAGCTATTGGTAAAAAAGGTATGAATGTTAAGTTAGCTGCTCGTCTTACTCATTTTAAAATTGATGTTGAAACCATAGAGCAAGCTAAAGAAAAGGGTATTAGCATTTATGAAGATTAGAAAAATACCTATGAGAACGTGTGTTGTTACAAGAGAAAAATTACCTAAAGGAGAACTTATTAGGGTAGTTCGTACTCCAGATGGTGAAGTTATTATTGATGAGACTGGAAAAGCTAATGGTAGGGGAGCTTATTTGAAAAAAGATAAAGAGGTGTTTTTAAAAGCTCAAAAAAACAAAGTCTTAAATAAGCAATTAGAAGTGGAGGTACCGGATAAGGTATTTGAAAAGTTAAATAATTTAGTAGATTAGAAAAGAGGTGCATAAATATGATGAGTGTCAGAGAATATGCAGAGGACATTAATCAAAATGTATCTTTGGTTTTGGCAAAGTGTTTAGAATTAGATATTGATGTTAAAACTGAGGATGATTTACTTGATGAAGAGGCTATTATTATGCTTGATAATAGTTTTGATGAGATTAGTGAAGAAGCTGAAGATGAGGAGATTGAAGAAGAAGTGGCTTTAGAAGAAAGAGAGATGAAATCAGTTAAAGCTGATAAAAAGAAGCCTACTAAACTTCCTAAAAAGGTAGATAATAAGAAAACTTTAGCTCAAAAGAAGAAAGCAATATATAAGAGTAAAGAAAAGTTACAGAGTAATGCACCAGTGCATAATGATAATGTAATTTTATATAAAGAGAATATGACAATAGCAGAGTTAGCTTCTGCTCTTGAAGTTTCAGCTAGTGAAATTATTAAGAAATTGTTTACTTTAGGTTTAATGGTTAATATTAATAGTCCAATATCTTTTGAAAATGCGGAAATCATTGTACTTGATTATGGTAAGGATTTAAAAAAAGAAGAATCAGCCAATGTGGCTAATTTTGAAGAGTTTGAGGTTCATGATAAGGAAGAAGATTTAGTTTCAAGACCACCAGTGGTTACGATTATGGGGCATGTTGATCATGGTAAAACAACTTTACTTGATGCTATTAGAAAAACTAATGTGGCTGAAGGTGAAGCTGGTGGAATTACACAAGCTATTTCGGCTTATCAAGTTAAATATAATGATAGATTAATTACGTTTATTGATACACCAGGGCATGCCGCATTTACAGAAATGAGAGCTAGAGGAGCTAGTATTACTGATATTGTTATTATTATTGTTGCAGCTGATGATGGTGTTATGCCACAGACAAGAGAAGCTATTGATCATGCGAAAGCTGCGGGTGTACCAATTATAGTTGCAATTAATAAGATGGATAAGCCAGGAGCAAATCCTGATAAAGTTATGAATGAAATGGCTGAAGCTGGATTAATGCCTGAAGAGTGGGGTGGAGATATTATCTTTACTAAACTTTCGGCTTTGACTGGTGAAGGTATTAGTGATTTACTTGAAAATATTTTATTAATTGCCGATATAAATAATTATAGAGCAAACCCTAATCGTTATGCGATGGGTACGGTGGTGGAATCAAGATTAAATAAACATGTTGGGCCAGTTGTGACTGTTTTGGTTCAAAATGGAACACTTCGTTTAGGTGATCCAATTGTTGTTGGCACAGCTTTTGGTAAAGTAAGAACTTTAAGAAATGATAAAGGTGAAGAAATTACTAGTGCTTTACCATCACAACCAGTTGAGATTACTGGTTTAAACGAAGTTCCATCAGCCGGTGATAGATTTATGAGTTTTGCAACCGAAAAAGAAGCTAAGAATATTGCTTCTATTCGTAAAGATCAAGTTAAAAGTAGAGAAAATAAAGCAAAATCAACTGTTTCTTTGGATGATTTATTTGCTAAAATTGGTGAAGGATTAAAAGAAATTAATGTTATTATTAAAGCTGATGTTAATGGAAGTGCAGAAGCAGTTAAGAATAGTCTACAGAAGATAGAAGTTGATGGAGTTAAAATTAATGTTATTAGAAGTACAGTTGGTGGAATTACTGAAAGTGATATTGTTTTGGCGAAAGCTTCTAATGCTTTAATTATAGGATTTAATGTTAGACCTTCTAAAGTGATTGATGATAAAGCTAAAGAAGAAGGTGTAGAAATTAGATTTTATAATATAATTTATAAGGCTGTAGAAGAAATGGAAGCAGCTATGAAAGGTATGCTTGATCCTGAATTTGAAGAGAAAATTTTAGGAAATGCGGAAATAAGACAGATATTTAAATTTTCTAAGGTTGGTAATATTGCTGGATGCTCTGTTACTGATGGAATTATTAGAAGAGATGCCCAAGCTAGAATTATTCGCGATGGTGTAGTTGTTTATGATGGTAAGATTGGTTCACTTCAACATGAAAAAGATGTTGTTAAAGAAGTAAAAAAAGGATATGAATGTGGAATTACTATCGATGGATTTAATGATATTAAAGTTGGCGATGTAATTGAAGCTTATGAGATGGTAGAGGTTAAGAGATAAAGTGTTTGAAAAATTGAAATTAAACTTATATTCTGATAGATGTGTTGGTTTTGCCTATGACTTTGATAATGACAATAAAAGTGGAAAATATATTATGCAATTATATATGGTTATTAATGATGATGGGTTATATCAATTTATTAAATACAAAACTTTTAAAAACTATACTTTCGAGATGCTTTATAGTTTTGCAGATGAATATAATGCTAAACCGTTAAGTTATTATATAACAGAGCAGGTGGGCAAAAAGCTTGTGAAGAAGTAATAGAAATTTGGGGTGATATAGATGAGTAATATTAAAACTGAAAGGGTTTCTGATGCTTTAATTGAACAGATCAGTTATATTATTGCCACTGAAGTAAAAAATAAAGATATTAATTTTGTAACGATTACCGATGTAAAAGTTAGTAGTGATTTGAGTTATGCGAAGGTCTATTTTACTGTTTTAGATGAAAGTAAGATAGATTTGACTACTAAAGCTTTAAAAGAGGCGAGTGGTTTTATTCGCCATGAACTTCGTGATAGAGTTGATATTAGACAAATTCCTGAATTAGAATTTGTCTACGATGAGTCTATTAAGAATGCTCAAAAAATTGAAGATATTATTGATAAGTTACATGAGGATAAATAAAGTTCAAATTTTTTGAACTTTATTTTTTCTCGCAAATAACCGAATAGATTTGTTATAAATAACCGAATACTTATTGATAGATGGATAATAAATGAATAAAATGGTATTAGGAGGAGTGCTGATGAATAATTATAAAAAAAGAATTGTTGATGAGGTATTACAAACAAAATTAATAGAGGAAGGGGCTAAAGATTTAATTGCTTTAGCAAACTTAATTGATACAAGTAAAATGAAAAAGCCATCATTTTTAATGGTGGTTACAGCAACTTCAGATTATTCTTATAAAAGAGAAGATGGGGTTTATGTGGTTCCAATAGGTTGCTTAAAGAATTAATATAAAAGTTTATAAAATTCTTTTAATTATGAACTTTATAGATTTTTATTACTTTTTTGTTACTATTCATGGCTTAAAGAAAATATATTGTAAACATCAATTTTAAAAGTACTGAATTATTAATTTTCAGTACTTTGCATCTTTTGAATATCTTG
>CALVRN010000035.1 GCA_944358675.1 uncultured Bacilli bacterium
AAACCATTAAAAAAATTGCAAATGTTATTCATTATTTCTTTTTTCATTACTATTATTAAGTTATCTCACACAAAAAAACAAGTAATATCTTAGTAAATTACTTGTCCCTTTTGAAAATGTTACTATTTATAGCCTAAGAAAAATATATTAAAACAAATTATGATATTTTAAAGGGGCTGTGAATAGTAACAATTTTTTTTAAATTTTAACAAACTAATCATTGACAAAAATCTTATTCTTTATCATCTTTCATATTTTCTAAAATATCTTTAAGTTCTATAGCCACCTTATGCGGTAATATACTAGATAACTCTTCTACACTTTGTTTTCGCATGTTATCTACTGTTTTATATTTTTTAAGCAAAGCTTTTTTACGTTCAGTGCCAATACCAGGAATATCATCAAGTATCGAAGCATATAAACCTTTACTTCTAATTTGCTTATGATAATTAATAGTAAAATTATGAACTTCATCCTGCATCCTTTCTAGATAATGAAATAAATTACTTCTTTTTTCAATAGGTATCTCACCATCAAATGTCACTAATGCATTAGTTGAGTGTTTATCATCTTTCTTTAAACCAACTAAATTAATATTCATACCTAAACTATTTAATACCTCTTTAGCCACATTCATCTGTCCCATACCACCATCGACAATAATTAAATCAGGTCTAACTAAATTATCTTTAAGTACTCTAAAATATCTTCTATAAATAACTTCCCTCATTGTTCCATAATCATCATTCTTATCTACAGAAATTTTAAATTTACGATACTCATTTTTAGCTGGTGATCCATCGATAAATACAACCATACCAGAAACACTATATGTTCCAAATAAATGTGCATTATCAAATAGTTCTATTCTGTCTAGCTTATCTAAACCTAACACCTCTTTTAACTCTTCATTTGCTTTAACAGTCTTTTCTTCGTTTTTAATTACTAACTCATATTCATCTTCTAACTGTTTTTTTGCATTATCAGAAGCCATATCAACTAATTTCTTTTTAACACCCTTCTCAGGAATTTTAACTTTAACTTTAAAATAATCAGAAAGTAACTCATCATCTGTAATACTAGGTACTAAAACTTCTTTAGGTATCAATGCCTTATCGTAAAATTTAGCTATATAACGAGTTAATTCTTCTCCTTCATCATCGATTAATGGAATGATTTGATGATGATGTCCAGCTATTTTACTACCTCTAACAAAAAACACAAATACACTTAAATAATTACCATCGCTATAATATCCAAATATATCTCTATCAATATTATCATTAACCTCAATCTTCTGTTTAACTAAAATAACATTAATATCATCAAGTAAATTCTTAAGTTCCAAAGCTTTCTCAAAGTGCAGAGAATCACTTTCTTTTTTTATCTCTGATTTTAACTTTTCAGTAACAATCTCATTATTACCTTTTAGAAAACTAACAATATCTTTTTCCATCTCCTCAATCTTCTCTTTAGGAACATTATTAGAACAATAACCTAAACATTGACCAATATGATAATATAAGCATGGTCTTTTTTGATATGTGTTGCACTTTCTAAGTGGATATAATCTATTAAGTAAATTAACAACCTTTCTTGCCGCATAAACATTTGGATAAGGGCCAAATAATCTAGTTTTTTTCTTCTTCTTATGAACATTCCTAACAATTAACAATCTAGGAACTTTATCCATTGTAAGTTCAATATAAGGATAACTTTTATCATCTCTAAGTAAAATATTATATTTAGGATCGTGCTTTTTAATTAAATTAATTTCTAATATCAAAGATTCTGTCTCTGAAGAAACAACAATATAATCAAAATCAGCAATCTCACTAACTAATCTAGCTGTTTTACCAGTATGTGAAGAGTGAAAATAAGAATTAAGCCTATTTTTTAAATCTTTAGCTTTACCAACATAGATAATAACCCCATCTTTATTTTTCATTAAATAACACCCAGGCTTATGTGGTACCAATTTTAATTTATCTAAAACCATAACTCCTCACCTCTTCAAATAATTATAATTAAATATTCAAATTTAATCAAGATAAAGTGTAAATTTGACAAAAATAATAACTATAGTATAATACACACCTATAAAAAGGAGGTTTTATAATGTTAAACTTAACAAGAAAAGAATTTATATTAATGTGTGGAACAGGTATTATTGGTCTTATTGGTGGTACTATAATCAGTCAATCAAAACCAGTTGAAACTAATACCAAATATATCACAAATATTATGGTAAACCCAAATGAATTTTTAATATTAAATAAAGATTCAAAAGGTGTTATTTATATTTTAATAAATGGTATTTTAATGCAAGGTCAAGAAGAAGAATTTGCAAATGAACTTATATCAAGAGGAATCATAAATCATGATGGATGTGATATTTATACATTGCCTAAAAAAGAGGATGGCTTAATAACACCTATAGAAGACATTTCTATTGAAACACAAGATAACTTAAATTATACATTTACATCAAATAGTAAAGATAAACTAGATAAAATTGAAAAATACCAATCTGATTTACTAGCTAAAAATAGTGATTTATTTAAAAGTGTTAATTCAAAAACAAAATAAATTTATATTTTCATAAATTTATATTATAATTATATTTAGAAAAGAGGTTTAATATGGAAAACATAACAAGAAGAAATTGTTTAAAATTATTTTGTTCGCTAGGTGGAATCATCTTATTAAATAATTTAACCGGTTGTAAAGAAATACCAGAAGAAAAAGAAGAAAACGGAGAAATATATTATGATGAAAACGGAACTGAAAATTTATTTTGGAAACCAACAGGAAACTCTAAAGATTTCAATCCAGGCGAGCACTTCATATATACAATTGTTTCCATCCAATACAAAAACAACGGTCAGATAAACATTCCAGAAGGATATGAATATGTAAGTAGTGAAACCATCACATCAAGATCAGGACCTGGATCCACAACCTATCAAATTAAATATAATTTTATAAATGTAGTACCTGTAACAGCTCTTGAATATAAACACACTGAAACAAAAGAAATTGCTTATCCATATTCCGGAACTGTAATAGAGTTAGAAAATGAAAATACATCTTCATACCAAAAAACATTGAGCTAAATACAAGATAACTAAAATCTTGTATTTTTTAATTGTTTTCTCTATAATTAAATTGGTGATATTAATGAAATCTATTAAAGAAGAAGTCATAAACGAAATCATTATTAATAAATCTAAATTTATTACAGTTTTAACTAATATAAATGATATAAATAAAATCAAAGAAAAATTAGAAGATATAAAAAAAACATATAAAGATGCGACTCACTACTGCTATGCCTATATCATAAATAATCATGAAAAATGTTCCGATAATGGTGAACCAAGTGGTACTGCTGGTATGCCTATCTTAAATGTTTTAAAGCAAAATAACTTAACTAATATACTATGTGTAGTAATAAGATACTTTGGTGGCATTAAATTAGGAGCTGGTGGATTAATTAGAGCATATAGTACTAGTGCAAGTGAAGCATTAAACAAAGCTAATATCACTAATCTAGTAAATGGATATAATATAACTATCGAATTTCCTTATGATAACTTAAAACAAATAGATTACCTACTTAAAAATGTTGATATTAAAAAAACTTATCAAACCAATATAACATATACTTTCAATATTGAAAAAGAAAAATTTAACCAAATAGAAAATGAATTAACTAAATTAAGTAAAATAAAACTCAAGAAGCAAATAACCTTAGCCTCTTGAGTTTTTATTATCCAAAATAACCACACTTCTATTATCTAAATTAATATCTTTAATAGAATTTTTAAAGGTTTCAAAATTAAGTTCTTTTAATTTATTATACATATCATAAATAGGATTACCATAAAAATAAACTTGATTAGATATCATATTACATATACCAGTTGAATTTTCAGTTGATAAAACTGTTGAATTCAAAATTGCTTTTTTAATTAAATTAAAATCTTTTTCACAAAAATCAAAATCCTTAATAGTTTTATCAATTAAATTAATAATTTCATTCTCATTCTCTTTAACTGTCGCATTAAATAAAATAACATAATAATCATCCACAACTTCCAAATAAGCAGAAACAGGTGAAATTATATTTTTATTTTTTGCAAATACATCAGTTATTGGCGCTATTGCTCCAAATTTCATATCAAGTAAAAATGAAAAATAAACTTTATTTAAATAATCATCTTTGATATAAGTTGGTTTTTTCACCTTATAACTAACTAATATTTCCTTAGATAAATTATCCATATAAATTATATCTTTTTCCTTAACTACACTTTCTGGTTCATCTTTGTGTTTAATCTCTACCTTAGGTCTTTTCTTAAAATCATACTTCTTATAAAACTCTTTAATAAACTTTATTGTCTTTTTCGCATCCACATCACCACTAATAGTCAAAATCATATTACTAGGGTGATAAAAAGTATTATAACAATTATATAAATCCTCTTTAGTAATTGAATTAATATCTTCTAAACTTCCTAAAACCGTATTTTTAAAATCTAAATTATGAAAAGTATTTACTAAACTTCTATCATAAACAATTGAAAATGGATTATCCAAATCTTGTTTCTTTTCCTGTGAGATAATACCTTTTTCCTTTAAAACATTTTCATCAGTAAAATAAGGTTCATGAACACAGTTAAGTAAAGTATCTAAATTTTCATAAAAATGACTAGCACCTGTAAAATGATAAGCGGTTATAAATTCATTTGTAAAAGCATTACCAGAAGCCCCATTATTTTCATAAACAGAAAGCGGATCTATACCATCTTTTTTTTCAAACATCTTATGTTCCAAAAAATGAGCAATCCCTCCAGGAACTCTAATAAAATCTTTAGACCCATCCATTTTAAATTCTAAAATAGAGCCACCAAAGAAAGTAGTTATTCTCGCATGAATTGTATGTCTAGGAATTGGAGAAATAAACACTCTAAGTCCATTATCTAAAACTTCTTCATATACATCTAAACCTAAAACATCATAACTTTTTTTCTCCATTTTATCTTTCTCCCTTTAGTAAATACACTGTATCAATATGTACCTTTTTAGCTAAATTCATAACATCTTCTTTAGTAACTTTCTCCATTTGTTTTTTTCTAACATCAATCTTATCATTATGAGTAAAAAGTTCTGATGTGTAATTTCCAACAATTTCACTTTGTGAATCCTCTATTTTAATTAAAGAATTATAATATATTTCCTTAACCCCTTCAAATAATTCTAAAGAAAAATTACCCTTTTCCATATTGTTCATCTCTTCTTTCACAAGAGAATATGTTTTATCAAAATCAGAACCATTTATTCCCGCATATATTTTCATTGTCTCAAATAAATTCTGACGAACCGCATAAATATAATAACAAAGTGAATTTTTTTCTCTAACCGTTTGTGTTAAAAGTGAATTCATTCCTCCACCTAAAATCCAAGAATATAAAACAAACACATAATTTCTTTCAAAATCAGTTAAATCCATAAGTTTACAACCAATAGCTAAATTACTTTGAACATTATTAGATGGTTCAATTATAATTCTTTCTTTTTTATTATAACTAGTTTGTTTAACTAAATGTTCTATTTTTTCTTTTGTTCCTTTAAATTTAATTAATTTACTAAAAATATCACGAATTTCTAAAGGTTCTACATCACCACATACAAATATATCAAGCTTACCCTCATCCATAATCTTCTTATAAAAACTGTAAAGACCTTTAGCTGTCAAACTTTCAATACTTTTAATCAAATCATCCAAACTCATAACATCATATTTTTTACACTTCATCTCTTCAGATAAACGGCCACCCGCATAATCTTGTGGCCTATCCTTCATAGTTCTATAATATTCAAGTAACTTTTCTTTCTGTATTTCAAATACTTCTCTATCAAAACCATTATCTATAATCTTAGGTTCAAAAATAAAACTTGTCAAAAATTTAAAATTAGCTTCATTCATACCTGCCTCAGTATATTTTTCATTGGCAAAACTAGCTGTCAAAATAAGTATATCTTTTGAGCCACTACTCAAAACCCTAATATTATAAGAAGGATCATAAATACTTGCACAAGCTACATTAATATCTCTCAAACTATCATATTTCTTGCTAGTTTGAATAAGTAATCTACTAAGTAATCCCATATATCTTTCAGTATCTTTTTCATCATCAAATCTTATATTTATATTGTAAGAAATAGTTTTAAACCGGTCTGTCTTTATAACGTGCAAATCAAATCCATTCATATCATAATCTATATAATCCATTCCGCACCCCCATATTATTATGTACCAAAATCAAATTATAAAACCGAATCTAAAGCAAGTTTTATCATTTTATCTAAACCTTTTTCTCTCTCTTCTGGTGTAGCCACATCTTTAATATATTTAGAATCAACAACACTCATCAAACAAGCCGCTTTCTTATTAAGCATTTTAGCAACATAAAATAAAGCAAAAGCTTCCATTTCAGCCGCAATTGGCTTAACATCCTTAGGCATTCTATCAAAAAATTTACTAATATCAGTCGCATAAACATCAAAACAATCTAAACAAGCAGTCATACCACGATATAATTTTATGTCATTTTGATAAGCGACTTTACCAATTTTAACATTCAAATCCTCATCGCTATAAGCAACGTGACATAAATCATTATTAAGTGTTAAAGCAAAACTACTTTCCGTATAAACAGCTGTTGATAAAATAATATCAAATAATTTCATCTCTTCTAAATAAGCTCCACAAGAACCTATTCTAATAATTTCCTCTACATCGTAAAACTTATAAAGCTCATAAGCATATATTCCCATACTTGGCATACCCATTCCATGAGCCATAACCGTAACCTCTTTACCTTGATATAACCCAGTATAAGCATACATTCCTCTAACTTCGTTAACTAATCTATAATCAGTTAAATATTTTTCAGCTATATATTTTGCCCTCATTGGATCTCCAGGCATAATAACTATTTTCGCAATATCTCCTTTTTCCGCACTATTGTGTGGTGTCATAATATTCACTCTCCATTTCTACCCTAAATAAATTATAACAAACCCCTATTTATAAATCAAACTTTTTACTCATTTTTAACTCTACTTTCTTATAAAATCCACTAATATTTAACTTTCCATTAACCTTCTTATAACTAATAGCTAAATTAGGTAAAAATATCTTTAAAAATGAGTTAGACTTTATTAATCGCATATCATCACCTATATATAACATACAATAAAAATATAATATTTCCTTTTTTAAATACAAAAAAAACTAAAAAATACTTTATTTTTAGCTTATATAATCTGCTTTACTCTATTTATTAATATTTTACACACATCCATATCGCCA
>CALVRN010000036.1 GCA_944358675.1 uncultured Bacilli bacterium
CAGTCTCTGGAGTTGTAACCTCAGGGGTTGTTTCAGTATCCACCTCTGGAACTCTATTATTAATTTCTTCATTAATGGCAGGGCCTGTTTGTTCTTGAGTAGTTTCTGCGTCTTGAGTAGGAGTTTCAGAAACTACATTAGTTTCTTCTTGTACTGGTGCAGTCTCTGGAGTTGTAACCTCAGGGGTTGTTTCAGTATCCACCTCTGGAACTCTATTATTAATTTCTTCATTAATAGCAGGGCCTGTTTGTTCTTGAGTAATTTCTATATTTTGAGTAGGAGTTTCAGAAACTACATTAGTTTCTTCTTGTACTGGTGTAGGATTTTGAGCATTTTCTACTGCCTCAGCAATTGCCGCATCAGATTCAGCTTGCATTTCATCATAATTAACAACTTGTTCATTAGCAATCGGTGTCGTAGTGTCAGAAATTTCAGCAGCACGAGCAGGTGTTGCATTCAAACCTAAAGTAGTAGCTAAACCACTAGCAGCCAAAGCAAATGTTGTAGCACCATAGCCAAAACTTCTTCTATTTCTAGCAACAAATTCGCTTAATCTTCTTCGAATAGATTCACCAATACCTTCAGCTCTTAAATGTTTAGCATTCTTATACAATATAAATTTCATAATTATCCCCCATTTCATAAATCATAATATAATGCAGATTTCTTCTTGTTTATTTGCGGCATATAATACCACTAAACACATTATTTGTCAAATTAACACAATAATAATTTAAACATATATAAAAGGTTCTATTTCACTATATTCATCTTTTAAAATTTCCATCTGTATTTCATCATAAAACTGACCTTTAAAGTAATGTGATTTATGCCTTGTTCCAAATTTCTTAAAACCCAAACTCTCATACAGCTTAATTGCTCTTTTATTAAACGAATATACATTAAGCATGATATTATTTAAATTAAGATTATTAAATCCATATTCTAATAAAAGTTTAATGGCTTCTTTCCCATAACCTCGGTCTCTATTCTGTTCATCACCAATAAATATTTGAAGCATTGCATTTCGGTGAATCAAATCAACATCACCAAAACTAACATTTCCAATAAGTTTATCATTTTCTTTCAAAACAATTGCAAAATTATATTGGTTTTGACATCGTTTAAGCCACTCCTTTTCTCCTTCTAAAGTAGTAACTTTAGTATCTAAGCCAAGATTTTCACTAACGGTCTTATCATTCAGCCATTTAACATATATTGGTGCATCTTCTACATTCATCGGCGACAAATATAAATGATCACCAACAATTTTCGGAAAATACTTCATCAAAAACACCTTCTACACTTACAATTATAACAGAATTAAAGTATTTTTACTATTATTTTTCAAAAGTTTTACCTTATTTTACATAATAATTTCACAAATAACAAAAAATTGTTAAGAAAGTTCCCCAACAATTTTTTTAAATTCGTTACCTCTATCTTCAAAACTTTTATATTGATCCCAACTTGCACATGCCGGACTCAAAAGTATTGTATCGCCTTCTAAAGAAATATTATAAGCTACATGAACAGCCTCCATCAAATTATCAGTAACTGTTACATCAATATTATTTTTGTCAGCAAAATCTTTAATTCTCATTTTAGTTTCACCATAACACACAATATGTTTAACATGTTTTAAATATGGAAGTAATGGTTCAAAACTATGCCCTCTATCAAGGCCTCCTAATATAAGTATAACATCGTTATTAAATGATTTTAAAGCAGTAATAGTAGAGTCCACATTAGTTGCTTTAGAATCATTATAAAATTCTCTACCTTTTATTTTAGCAACAAATTCAATTCTATGTTCAACACCAGCAAAATTATTTAAAACTTCTTTAATAACTTTGTTAGAAACATTAAACTGCTTAGCCGCTAAAATTGCCGCCATAATATTTTCATAATTATGAACACCCTTAACCCTTATATCAGAAAGACTAATAACTTTTTCATTATTTAAAACAATATTTTCACCATCGATACATATATCAGCATCCTCTTTATATGAAAAATATTCTTTTTTAGCTTTCAAATTTTTAGTAAGTTCATAAACTTCTTTATCACCTTTATTTAAAATAGCTACACTATCCTCATCTTGATTATTAAAAATACGTAATTTATTCATTTTATATTTTTCAAAGGTTCCAAAAAAATCCAAATGAACTTGATATAAATTAGTTAAAACAGCCACATCAACTTTAAATTTATCCAAATTAACAAGTTGATGACTAGAAATTTCAACAACCAAAATATCACCTTTTTTTATTTTATCTAATTGTGAACATAAAGGATAACCAATATTTCCAGCTAAATGAACTGGTAATCCAGCTGTTTTTAAAAACTCATAAATAATTGTTGTTGTCGTTGTCTTACCATTAGAACCAGTAATACCAACAATTTTAACCTCTGGTAAATATCTATAAGCAACCTCCAGTTCTGTAAGAACTGGGATATTATATTCTTCAGCT
The DNA here is from genome assembly GCA_944358675.1 of uncultured Bacilli bacterium. Taxonomy (GTDB): domain Bacteria; phylum Bacillota_I; class Bacilli_A; order RF39; family UBA660; genus Coprosoma. Next base: position 2,475 of record CALVRN010000036.1, read on the forward strand.
TTCAAAACAACCGAATTATCTAGTCTTACTCCAGGATTCTTAACTAAATAATCATAACTATTATCAAAAATTTCACTCTGATTTTTAGTTATAATTACATTAACACCTAAATCTTCCAATTCTCTAACTTGCTCTAAGTCATCGCATTTAATATCAGTAATCAAAATATGGTTGTCTTTAGCTAATAATTTAGCAACACTTACCCCGCTTTTACCCATTCCTAAAATAAATATTTTTTTATTTTTAAACATAATAATCTCCTATCTAAAAAGCTTATCAAAATCTCTTCATTATTCTATCAATTTCTGATTCTAATTTTGATTTCATTATACAATCAGCAAATCCATCTTGTAAATAATGAAGCCTAATAAATTCCTTATTATCATCTATCATAACCACAACTGGAATATTAAATTTTTTATTTTTCTTAAGTTCCTTTAAAACTTCTAAAGCACTATAAGTAGAAGTCTCATCATCTAATATTATTAAATCAAACTTAACATTAGAAGCTATTTTTTCAATTATATCTCTTCCAAATAAAGAACCACTAACTTCCGCATCATGATCTTCAAGCCATGTAGTAATCTGTGTAAGTTCTTTCGCATCATCATCTACAACCATAACTCTCTTATTATGGTATAAACTTTGTTCATAACTTTCAAGTTTTTTAGAAATTTCAGTTTCTTTAGATTCAACAATCTTTTGTTCAAGTACTATACTAATAGTTGTACCAGATTTTTCTTCACTTTTAACCATAAAGTTACCACCAAGTAAAGAAATTAACTTTTTAACTTCTTTCAAGTTTAAAATATCTCCGTCACGATTTCTTAAATCAATACGCGAAAGTTCTTCACTATTTAAACTTAAAATATTATTAACTTCTTCAATACTTATACCATCTCCGGTATCACTAATAGTAATAATAAGTCTGCACACACCATATTTAACAATTCCACTAACATCTAAATTAATTTCTCCAGTATTAGTATGTTTTAAAGCATTAGTTAATACCGAATTAACGGCTTGCTTTAACTTAATAGAATCACCATATAAATAACTAGGAATTACATTACTAATAGTAAAATTAAATTTAACGTCTTTATCTATTTGCTTTTCAAATCTATATTTAATTTCCTTAAAAACATTAACCGGATTATAACGACTATCAAATATTTTCAATTTTTTAGTAGTCATACTAGAAACATCCAGTGCATCATTAATCAAATAATCAAGATTATTACTAGTATTATTAATATATTTAATACCTTCTTTAATTTCCTTCATATCATTATAATCCTGTAATTTTTCACTAATTTCTATAATATCTTTAACCGGTTTTTTAATATCTTGTGTCATTCTAAATAAGAAATTAGAAGTATCTTGATTAGACTTTTCAACCAATTTTTTATTCCTATAAAGTTCTTCCATCATCTGAACATCTGGATTTTCAATTGTAAAATACATAAGCACAGTTATAAAAGCAAATGTAGAATTAATTAAAATAATACCAGGATTAACATTTCTAATAATTAAAACAATAATCATCAAAAAAATTAAAACGTACAAAGGATAATATTGTCTATTTTTCATATTTTTTTTATTTTTAAAAACGCACCAAATATCAAACAAAATAGTAGCTCCACCAAAAATCATTAATAAATTAGCAGCCGGCCCATAACTATAAACATATTCACCATCACTATAATAATAAAGTGGTAAAACAAATGATAGAACAAATAAAACTGCATATATAATGCCAAAAATAGTATTTACTCTCTTTTTACTATGTTTAAGTGAAAATTTATCCTTAAAAGTTACAAAAAATACATAACATGTAAAAACAAAAAGCCAACTCAACATATACAAAATAAAAATTCTATTGACAACAGCACACATTATTTCATGAAAAGTTGAAACATGTTCATAAAAAGTAAAATAACAACAAATAAGTTCATTAAATAAACCGAAAATATTCATACAAACCATTAGTTTATATATTTTATTTTCAATATTATTAATTCTTCTTTTAGTAAAATACAAAATAGTAAGCATAATACTATAAATTAAACTACAAATTATAACTGATACACCTATTATCATAAACGTAACCTCCCCATTATTTACATTATATCACGTTAAAGAGCAAAATACCAAAATAAATTTTGATATTAGCCTACCTCACGGAAGCTTTTTCTATTTAGGTAAAATCTAAGACTCTTCCATAAACCAAATAATTGCAGTTATACTTTATATGACATACCATCACCTTCCGTTTTTATTACAATCGATATAAAATATACAATTTATCTCATAAGTTTTTATTACCTATAATCTATTTTTTACAAAGCAAATTCCTAATACACAAAAAAACAATGGTTTTTCCATTATTTTTTTATTTTTTGATTATGTTTTGCTATAGCTTTTTCATTAGCATCTTGTTGTAATTTTTTAATATCTATTTTGGCAACCGGAGTAAGTGGCATAACATCTAAACATTCATATGCACTAGGCCATTTAAAATCAGGTAATTTTGATTCACATAATAATTGTAAACGTTCTTCTATTTCTTTAATATCATTATACCCAGGTTTTAAAGTATAATAAACCTTTAGAAGTTGATCATTATCAATTTCAGGATTATCAAATCCAACAACCTTAACATCGTCAATAGCTGGATCAAGTAAAATAACATCTTCTATTTCCTTAGGTGGAGTTTTAAATCCAGTATAACGAGCTACAAATTCTTTAGAACGTCCAACAATATAAACTACACCATCTTCATCTACAAATCCAATGTCACCAGTATGCAACCATGTTCTACCATCATGTTCAATTAAAGTATTTTTAGTAGCTTCTTCATTATTATAATAACCTTTCATTACATTAGGTCCAGATATACATATCTCACCAGTAAATTCATCAGGCACATTATACCCCATTTTATTTGGGACATAAGGAAGTTCCTTATAACTAACACTACCATCTTCATTTTCTATTGTTCTAAAAGTAGAAACCACACACATTGGCATTGTTAAACCTGCAGATTGAGCCTTAGCATATTCTTCAGCTCCAGGAGCAGACGCCGCTCCAGCACATTCGGTCAACCCATATCCAACCCTTAAACATGTTGGTCCACCATGAGTTTCCAAAAATTCATTAACTGTTTTTTCATGATTAACATTAATATTTTTTCCACCTAAAATTGGTGAATAAAATGCTGAAAAATCAATATTTTGTGCATCAGGATGTTTTATTAATTCAGTATAAAAATTAGGTCCACCCGCCATATGATTAATCGGTTTTCCCATCTTATTTCTTCTATTAAAAGCTTTAATCATACTTTCAATTGATGGCTGCGGCTCTAAAACAGTTTCCATACCTTTAACAAGAGGTAAATGAAGTCCATCCACAACACCAAAAGCAATAAAATCAGGCATTAAATCATACCAAGTATGTTCACGTTTAAAATCAAAACCAGCATTTATACATTGATATACAGCTCCATTGATTGTATCATTGGTAAGTTCTACAAGCTTTGGTTCGCCAGTAGTTCCTCCTGTACCAATAGTAACAACTGTTCTATTTTGCTCGTATTTTGGTAAAATAATTTCTCTTACATTTCTACCATCTTTAAGAAATTGCTTCCAATTTATACAACCTTTAGCAAAATCAGTAGTTTTCATATTTTTAGCATTCTTAAGTAAATCCAAATTATTCAAAATAGCCATCAAAGTAACTGAATTACTAGGTGATATCATAATAAGCTCTTCACAAGATGTATTCTTTTTAGCATTTTTTAAAGCATCATTTGTTGCTGTTGTTGCAATTACAAGTTTTGAGTCAACCCTATCAATTGCATGTTCTAAATAACTTGCAGGATATCTCGGATCAACCAAATTAGCCACTGCTCCTATTCTACTCAATGCATATATTAAATAAAATGTTTCAGGCTGAGTTGGCAACATTAAAGTAACAAAATCGCCTTCTTTTACCCCATATTCTTTTAAAGATTGAACAGTCTTATTAATATTATCAAAAAATTGTTTATAAGTAATTCTCGCTCCTAAATAATCAAAAGCATAATTTTCTAAAAAAAACTTATTATTTTGATAAATATAATCATAGATTGTCATCAAAGGCATTGCATTTCCATCGTATTGAAAATTTTTTTCATGATTTTTATCAATAGATGGAAAACCAGTCTTCTTATTTACATCTAACAGCTCACTACTTTGTATATTTACGTTATCCATTAAATTCCCCCCGATCAATTGTAATATACAAATAAAATATAACATTTTCTAACATTTTTTACAATAATATCAATAAAAAAATAAAAAAAAACGAATAATTTTTACTCGTTTAACCTTATTTTCGTAAAGTTTTTACCTTATCTATTTTCTGTTTCTTTTCTTTTTCTAATCCTTCTAAAATTCCTTTATTCATATATATTTGATAATTTAATTCACCAATTTTAATTTTTTTAACAGCATAAGGAAGCATAGCACCAACAACATATCCTCCCATACTAGCAAACATCATTAAATCAAGTGCCGGTACTTTAACTCCAGTCATGCCAACAATAGCTCCAATAGATCCACATATACAAACATGAGAAAACTTAACTTCTCTATCACTTATTTGATTTTTTTTGTCAATATATCTATCAATTAATTCTTCTGTAGCATCTATATTCATATTTATCTGTTTTAAACTTTCTTCTTTCAAAATAATCACCAATTAGATATTATAAAGATTATTAAATTAAAAATCAATCATATTTTCCAATTTCACAAAATTATCTACAAAAGTTGTGAATAATGAGTAAAAATGTTACATAATTTTAGAAACAATAATTAGTAAAAATGTTACATTATAAATTAAGTGT
>CALVRN010000037.1 GCA_944358675.1 uncultured Bacilli bacterium
ACGAATAGTTATATTTGTAAATAACTTTTTGCAAACTTTTTTTACTTTTACAAAGCAAATTCCTAGTAAATAAAAAATACCGTGAACTAGTTTTCACGATATTTATTTTTAAATTGTTACCATCATAAATATACCCGGTATAAATAGTATAATAGCTGCAGCTATTAGCATAACAATTCCAGCAATTAATCTATTGTATGTTCCAATAGTATTTTCAATAAATATTTCTTTAACAATAATATTTACAACAGCAAATAAGATTAGACTTGTAATTAAATAACTAAAGAAATACAAGAACATGTTTAAAGCATAACTAGTACCTGTTATATTTTGAATATCTAAAACTGTTTTAAAAAGTAAAGGTGAAGAATTAGCTTGATTTACTAAAGCAAAGGTTGTAATCACACTTGTTATAATTACACTTATACTATATACAAGCATTTGTTTTTTCCCAAATAGCTCTTGAAGTGATTGAAGAAGACTTTTTTTAGGCACATTTATTTTCATATGGGCATCAATACTTATAGCTCCAATAATTATAGCAATTATACTTATAAAGCTTCTTATAAAAGCGGTTTGATTTATAGTGAATTCTGCATTTGTTAATGTGAAAATCATATAAGTAATCGTACTTGTTAATATGAAAATACTTCCTAAAATCCAACGCTTTTTCTTATTATATATTGAAAGTAGGATACCGAATAAAAATAGTATTATCCATAGTGATCCTAAATTAATAGCATCACTCATTCCTTCAGTTAGTGCGATAGCTGTAGGGTTTACTTCTTTAGCATCGACATTTCCTAATAGTGAAAAATGAATTGTTGGATTATCTTTAATAGATGTATCGCTTGGAACTTCACTATTATTTTTTACTAGCTCAACTACATTTAAATTGTTTTGTTTTAAGTTATCAAATATTGTTTTTTTTATGTCTTTAGCTATATCATCATTATATCCAGAAAAATATTTATCGCCAATGACTAAAAACGGGACACCTTCTTCATCATTATTTAAGGTTGTTCTAATTTTAGATAATAGTTCACTATTTTTATCGTTATTCCAAACTTCATATGTTTCAATATTTAAGTTTTCACCGAGCTCTGCTTTTAATACATTTAAATATTTTTCTTCTTTGGCACAGTGTGGGCAACCATCACCATAAAATAAAGTTGCGGTTACTTCTTCGGCGTTTACTTTTGTAAATGGTAAAATTAGAATTATAGTTAATATAAATAATATCTTTTTAATTTTCATATGAATTCTCCTTACATTAATTTTTTATAACTTTCATCAAAAGCTTTTAGAAAGTTATCTATATCTTGATTTGTTGTTTTTTTAGAAATACTGATTCTGATACTTGTTTTGGCTTTTTCTTCATCCTTGGTTAAAGCAAATACTGCATTAGAAGCTTCACCTGTCGAGCAAGCACTTTTTGTTGAAATATATACTTCTTTTTCTTCTAGGCTATGAAGTAATGTTTCTGGTTTGATTCCTTTTACACTTATATTCAAAATATGTGGAATGGAATATTCATTACTATTTATAGAAACATTTGAAAAAATAGATAATTTTTCTTTTAATGTTTCACTTAGTTTTTTGACTTTTATAATATCATTATCGATATTTTCATAACTTAATCTTAAAGCTTTAGCCATCGAAGCAATTAATTCTAGAGGCGGGGTTCCACTTCTAAATATTGTCGTACTTTTACCACCTGCTATTAGTGGTTCAATAATAAGATTTTCTTTTTTATATAAAACACCGATTCCTTTGAAACCAAAGAATTTATGAGCGGAAAAACTTGCGACATCGACATCTGTTAAATCAAATTTAATTTTTCCGACAGCTTGAGTTATATCACTATGAAAGATTATTTTGGGGTATTTTTTTAATAATTTTCCTATCTCTTCAATGGGCTGGCGAATGCCTGTTTCACTACTTACCATAGCAATTGTTACTAAAACAGTATCATTTGTTAGTAGTTTTTCTAAGGCATCTAATTTAACTAGACCATTTTCTAGTGGGACATAATCAATTATAAATCCTTTTTCTTCTAGCTGTTTTAAAGGAGCATAAATAGATGAATGTTCTAAAGCGGTTGTGATTATGTGTTTTCCCCTATTTTGAAATTTTTCCATGGCTTTTATAATTGTGTTGTTGCTTTCAGAAGCTCCAGATGTATAAATTATTTCTGATGGTTTAATGTTTAAGATACTTGCTATTTGGTTTGTAGAAGCATCTATTAAGTGTTTTGCTTTAGTACCTAGTTTATGAAGTGAATTTGGGTTTCCTATATATTTGCTTGCTTTAATAAAGGTATCTAATACTTCATCATCTACGGGTGTTGTCGCACTATAATCTAAATATGTCATATATACTCCTTTCTATTTAATTGTATCAAAACCACTACGTTTGAATAGTTTTTCTAAATCATAATTTGAATAGTAAATCATAGTTGGTCTTCCATGTGGACAGTTGAATGGGTTTTTGCATTTTCTTAAATCATTAATTAAAGCTTCCATATCTTCTATAGTTATATTAGTATTGGCTTTAATGGCATGTTTACAGCTCATCATAGTAGCAACTTTTTCATTGAATTTTTCAATACTAAAATCTTTTTTAGTATTTATAATTATTTCAATAATATTTCTAATTGATTCTTCTTCATGACCTTTTGGAAGCCAAGCTGGGTGCTCTTTTATAATGATTGAATTAATACCAAACTCTTCTATTTTGAATTTTAAATTTTCTAATATATGCATATTTTCTTTTAAGATGATAAATTCATCAGTTGATAATTCAATGGTAATTGGAAAAAGTAAAGGTGTGGAAGCTATATTAGGTTTACCCATAGCTTCTTTGAATTTTTCATAATTGCACCTTTCTTTGGCAGCGTGCTGGTCTATGATATACATCCCTTTTTCATTTTGAGCAATTATGTATGTGCCATGAACTAAACCAACAGGATACATTTCAGGCATAAATTCTTTTTCTTCTTTGGTGTTTATTTTATACTCTTCATCATCCATAACGACTTCATGAACAATGTCACCATTTTTCTCATCCTCATATATGCTTTCATTTACAGGGATTAATGGCTCTTCAAATTCTATAGGTTTAGTTTCAATTTTTGGTTCACTATGAGAATGTCTTTCTAAATCAAAACGTAGTTCTTCTCTTTTGGGTTTTTCTTTTCTTACTGATACTTCAGGAATTAGGTTTCGATCAGTTATCGCTGCATATATTGTTACTTTGATTAATTCTAATAAAGTATCTATTTTACTAAATTTAATGTCCATTTTAGTTGGATGGATATTGACATCGATAACACTTGGGTCTACTTCGATATTTATAACGGTTATTGGATATCTGTTATCTGGTTTATATGAATGGTAGGCATCATTAATAGTTCTATTGATATCCATATTTCTAACTACTCTTCCGTTTACAATGGTTACCATATTATTTCTACTTGATCTATGTACTTCTGGAAGTGATATGTATCCAGATATTTCATAGTCGGGATTTTCTCCTTTGATAGGTACCATCTTTCTGGCAACCTCTGTGCCATAAATATTTTGAATAACTTTTAAGATATTACCTCTTCCATCAGTTCTTAAGATTACATTGTCGTTGTTTTGTAAAGTAAATCTGATGTTTGGCTGTGATAAAGCTAATTTATTTATATAATCGGTTATACTAGCAAGTTCAGTATATAAACTTTTCATGTGTTTTAATCTAGCTGGTGTGTTATAAAAAAGTTCACTGACTGTAATTGTTGTACCTTTTCTAGCATCACCTAATCCAACTTCTTTAATTTTTCCACCATCAATTATTACATGTGTTCCTACATCATCCATACATGTTTTTAAATCAACTTTACTAACAGCGGCTATAGAAGCAAGGGCTTCACCTCTAAAACCAAGAGTTGTTAATCTATATAAATCATCTTCATCTCTAATCTTACTTGTGGCATGTCTTGAGAAAGCTATAACAGCATCATCTTTGTCCATACCTTTACCATTATCGATGACTTTTATTTGTTTTGTTCCAGCATCTTCTAATTCAACTTTGATTTCGGTACTGCCAGCATCGATACTATTTTCAACTAACTCTTTAACAACTGATGCGCATCTTTCGACAACTTCACCAGCGGCTATTTTATTAGCGAGAAGTTCATCCATTACTTTTATTACTGCCATACTATCACCTTTTGTTTAACCTTCTTATAAGATTATACCATTAATTGATTAGAAAAAACAGATTACTTTACGATGTTTTTATAGAAAATAAAAAGGTAAATAATTATTCATAATGTTTCTTCTTATTCTTGACAAATACACTGAAAATGGATTAGTTTTCTGTGTATTTATACGAAAAACCTCACCGGATCGTGTGAGGTTAATTGATGTTTTTTTATGAGCAAAATTCTAGAGTATCCAGCTATTTTATTAATTATTCTTGTTCTTTAGTTAGATACATTCATAATTTTTAAGTACTTGTATGTGACCACCTTCTATCACATTACAATCAATATATCACTTGCTATTTATTTTGTAAATTTTCTTTCGAACGAGCATTTTTTATTTCTATATACTATTGTAAAATTTTTTAGAACCATCACCATAAGTATATTGATAGCTTACAGTATAATGATGTATATTACCTATCTTATATCTTTCTTCATCTGATAATCCATCTTCGTGTTCAGGTGTTAATAAATGTCCAATTGTTTTTTGAATTGCATAATCTATTTCTTTTTGGGATGCTAAAGCATTGGTTTCTTTATCGTGCCATTCTATATCATATTGCTGCATAATTTTCAATAATAAATCACCATCAACTTTGACAAATTTATTTTCATTTTTTAAGTATATATTACCATTTGCATCAATGTATAATATTATAGCTGCTCTTGCTAGTGCTAAGCATTCTTGAAAATCTTTTAAAGGTTGGTTTGCTTTAATATATTGATTTGGGCGGTTTGTGTAATCATAATCATAGAGAAGACCTAAATCTTCATATGACAAATCAATTTTCTTATTATCAATTAAGTAAAATAATAAATCATAACTTAAAAGTGGAATTTTTGTTATTTCACCGTTATAAGCTTTATATAATATTGTTACACCGTTACATTTTTTTGTTCTATCGTAGTATTCTAACAAATAAAGTTCAGAATTTTCAATTCTATCAATGTTCAATGGAATTATATCATGAATCTTTCCATCACATAAATCATTATCTTTAATATTAGGATATTCCATTTTAATCATTATATCACCTCGATTGAATTATATCATATTTTCTTTTTTTTACAAAAAGAAGGCTTAGTTTGTAATTTTACCTTCTTTTAAATATTTAACGACATCGACTTTTTCTTTGACATTGTTTGAGTGAGATATAATAATAATACATTTTTTATCTTTATGAGCTAGGTTTGTAAATATATCTAAAACTTCTTCTTCAGTTTCTTTATCTAAGTTCCCAGTCGGTTCATCAGCTAGAATAATACTAGGGTTATAAGCTAATGCTCTCGCAATAGCGACACGTTGTTGCTGGCCACCTGATATAATTAAAATTTTCTGACCCGCCTTGGATTTATCAATACCTACTTTTTTTAGACTTTTTAAAGCCTTTTCTTTTTTTTCTTTACCTTTGTAACCACTAATATCTAATGATAGAATTACATTTTCTAAAGCGGTTAAATAAGGAAGTAAGTTATAACTTTGAAAGACAATCCCAACATCATGACACCTATAATAATCATGACTTATTTTATTTATGTCTTTTCCGTTATAAAGGATTTCGCCTTCTTTGTATGTTTCTAATCCGGCTATTAAACTTAATAAAGTTGATTTACCAGCGCCACTTTTACCAAATATACCATATACTTTTCCTTCTTTAAATTCTAGGTTTATATTTTTTAAAACATAGTCATTATGTTCATATGCAAAATTTAGTTTTTTTAATTTTAAAATAATATCATCTCCTTAAGTTTGATTTCTTAATATTTGATTTGGATTATATTTGGTAATAAAGATGGCTGAGGCGGATCCACTCACAATAACTAGTATTAATCCTATTAAAATATTTCTGCCTAAATGTCTTTTAATATTGATCCAGGCATTTTTTATTATATACATTTCTCTCTCCTTTCACGTTTTAAGTATATCATTTGGTGTGTGAAATAATTATGCGGGTAAAGTGAAAAAAAGAAGAAAACAAACTAGTCAAATACATAAAAATATTATATAATGGAAGTGCTTTGAATGCGCTGGAATAGCTCAGTTGGTAGAGCAGCTGTCTCGTAATCAGCAGGTCGCAGGTTCAAGTCCTGTTTCCAGCACCATATGAAAATAAATCGCTTTATGGCGATTTTTTTTGCTAAAAGTATATTTTTTAACATTTTGTTATTGCATAAATTGTTGCATTTTGTTATAATGTTAACAGAGATATACATAAAATGGTTTGTTTTCTGTTCATAAAATGAATGGAGATGATGTTCAATGAATATAAAGAGAGTACTATATTATGGAAATTGTTATCGCGTTTGCATTAATTTTATTTATAATTATTGCTTTAAAAAATAAAAACTAAAAGAAAACACCTTAAATTGGTGTTTTCCGATGTAAGACAAACCAATTGAACAGAGATATTATGTATATCTCTTTTTCAAATGGGTAGAAAGTGGCTTCTTTCTACATCTTTATTATATCATAGATCTAATTTATTTCAATATTAATTAATTACACTTTTCCACAAACCGTGTTTGTTACAATATGCATAAACTGTAGAATTTTCATAATAATCAAATACACAGATAGGTTCATCATCTGGTTTGAAGTTATGAATTTCAATAGTGTCATCGTGCTCTAAAGCAACAAAGTTAATATAATGGTCCTCATCCATTGGGTGCATTACTTCTCCAACTTTAACAATTATTTTATCATCATTTACTTCACAGTTTGGTACATGTTTTTCTAAGGCTGCATCAACTGTGTTAGGTGTTAGTTCTTCCATTTTCTCACCACAGCAGAATAATGGTCCTCCTCCATTTACAAGTAGTGAAACAACGTTTCCACACTTTTTACATAAATAAAATTTTCTCATTTTAACATCTCCATTCTTTTTCTAATATTATTTTATCTGTTTATATATTTTTAGTCAACTTTTATATACCAAAAAACATGCTTTTATGATTAATTTGTGATAATGTCTTAAGTGTTAATTTGCGAAAATGTCCTAGTAGTAATATTATATGTCACCGA
>CALVRN010000038.1 GCA_944358675.1 uncultured Bacilli bacterium
TTTGTTCGCGAAAACTTTACAAAATAAACAGTATGTGATATATTTATTGCAACAATGATAAAATATGATTTCGTGTAGATATTGAAAGCTTATGTGACCTAACTCAAGAGCAAGAATATTTTAATTAAACTATTGGATGCTATATATATTTTGGATGATATAATAAAGATATGAGAAATTAAGAAGGTGTAATTTGTGAAAAACGATAGAATGGTTATGATTATTTTTGCATGTATGAAAATAATTAATGTTTTTTTAGGGCCATTTTTAGTGGCTTATTTTATAACGACTTCAACAAAAAGTATAATTGATGTTTCTTGTTTTAATATACTTAATTACTTATGTTTATGTTTATTTGGTATGCTTGCTGGATATGTTACTGAGAAAAGAGGTACATTATTAACATTTAGGCTTGGAATATTTGTTAGATTTTTATGTGTTTTAGCAATAATGTTTTTAGGTGACAATTTAGTTTCTTATTATTGGATAGTGTCATTTACATATGGTTTTTCTTCAATGTTTTTCTATTTACCTTTTAATTTATATCATACTGATTGTGTTCAAAATAGTGAAAGATCGAATTTTGAATTTAAAATGAATGTTATTAAAAATTTTGTGAGTGTATTTATACCAATTATTTTGGGAACAGTAATTTCTGTTACAAATTATCAATTGACAGCATTGATTATTTTGGTTTTTTCTGTAATTCAAATTATTGCATCTTTTTATTTGAAACCACTTCCAAAATCAGATAAAGTATATGATATTTCTGGTTATTTGAAAAAGGCTTTTAAAAACAAACAAGAGAGGGAAATGTTTTATGTAGAATTTTTAAATGGTTTGACTTTATCTGATGGGGTATTAGGTACGGTTATAACAATTTTAATTATGTTTTCTTTTAAGTCAGAATTTAATTTAGGAATTATTAATTCTGTTTTAGCATTATTAAGCTTAATAGTTTTATATATTTATTCAAAACATTATAAAGGTAAAGATGATAGAAATATTATATTATTTTCTGGTATAGTTATATTTTTAGTGGTTATTTTACTTATTATAAACATTTCTAAACCGACAATTATTTTATATAATGTTATTTATGGCATTTTTGGAACAGGTATTTTAACTTTTATTTATGGATTAAGATTATTTAATTTAGCTAAAAAGAAGGTTACAAATAAAGAAAAAACAGAATATTGGGGTGCTAGAGAATTATTTCTTAATTTAGGCAGAGTATCTGGATATATTTTGCTTTTATTAGTTGGTTTGAATGGAATTAATTATTTGATTTATCTGTTAATTTTTTTAAATTTTTTAGTTTTACTTTTTGCGATTTTTCTTTCGGATATTGATAAGAATGAATATTAAAAGGTATTGTAGATAAAGAGAAAAATGTGATATTATTATATTAGAAATTGAAGGAGGAGATTTATGGAAGAATATTTACCAGATATTTATCAAAAAAGTATTTATACTATTGATTATTCGAAGTTACTTAACCGTGGAATAAAATGTATATTATTTGATTTAGATAATACGATTGTGCCTCCTTATAGTAGTGAATTGTCACAAAAAGCTAAAGATTTATTTGTGAGTTTGAAACAAAAAGGATTTAAAATTATTATTTTTACAAATAGTCCAAAAATTAGGTTAAAAGGATTTATGAATTATTTTGGTGTGGATGGTGTATCTAGTGCGTGTAAACCATTTACTAGAAAATTACGTAAGTTACTTAATGATTATGGATATTCTGTAAACGAAGTGGCTATTGTTGGAGACCAGTTAATGACAGATATTAAGGTTGGAAATAAGGTTGGAATTACAACTATTTTAGTAAATCCAGTTAGTGAAAAAGATTTTATTTTAACTAAGATTCATAGATTTAGTGAAAGAAGAAAAATGAAAAAATTGAGAGATCATGATTTGTTTTGGCAAGGAAGATTTTATGACTAGATGTGTAGGATGTGGAGCTATTTTACAAGATGTTAATGCTAATGAAGAAGGATATACTAAAAATTTAAATAATGAATTATGTGAACGATGTTTTAATATAACTCATTATAATAAGTATTTAAAAATGCCTAATAAAGATTATAGTAAAATCATTCAGAAAATAGATGGTAAAGGTGATTTGGTTTTATTGGTTACTGATTTTTTAAATTTATATAATTTAGATGAAATTAGTCTAAAAAGTCCAGTTATACTAGTTATGACCAAAGCTGATTTGTTACCTAAAAGTATTAATCGAGATAAGTTATTTAATAATATAAAGTGTAAATTAAATGTTGTAGATAAGGTTATGGTATCAAGTCAAAATAATTATAATTTAGATTTACTTTATAATATGATTTTAAAATATAAAAAAAGTAAGGATGTTTATGTGATAGGTTATACTAATGCAGGTAAATCGACACTTGTGAATAAAATGCTTAAAAATTATGGTGAAAAAATGGGTAAGATAACCACTAGTAATTTGCCTTCAACTACTTTGGATTTAATTAAAATTAATATTAACGAAGATTTAAATTTATATGATACACCAGGACTTTTAGATAATGGAAGTTTGGTTTTAGAAGCATCTAAAGAGATTCTAAAAAAAATTACACCCAAAAAAGAGATTAGACCTATTAGTTATCAAATTAAAGGAAGACAATATTTATTGATTGAAGATTTTGTTAGATTAGATTTAGAAGATACAAATATAATTTGTTTTATGTCTAATAATTTAAATTTAAATAGAGTTTATAAAGATAGAGAGTGTAAGTTAAAAAAATATGATTTATTTATAAAGAAAAATAGTGATTTGGTTATTAAAGGTCTTGGTTTTATTACTTTTAAAAAAGATAGTAATATCATTTTATGGTTAACTATAGATAATAAATATTTAATCAGAGATTCAATCATCTGATTTTTTCTTTTATTATTTTCCCTTTTGTGATAGAATTAAAATAGGGTGATGATATGTTAGGATCAATAATTGGAATTGAAGAAGATACAGTATTACTTAAACTTGCAATTAACCTCAATGAGTTTCAAAGTTTAGTTAATTTGCACGTGGTTATGGAAGATGGTGATAAGTTACTTGTCGGAGAAATTGTTGATATTAAAGATGGTGTAGCTTATATTAATTTGATGGGTGAGTTTATTAATAATGAATTTGTTTTTGGTGTAATTCGTAAACCATCATTTGGAGCTAAAGTTAAACTTATTTCTAAAGAAAAAATTCCGATGATTATTAGTGTTGCTGATTATAAAGAAAGAGAAGATGTTTACATTGGGGAAAGTCCAGTTTATCCAGGAGTTAAAATAGGGTTTGATATTAATCCGTTTTTTGCTAATCATTTTGCTATTTTTGGTTCAACTGGTAGTGGAAAGTCATGGGGTGTGGCAAAACTTTTACAAAGTATTTTTGATAAAAAGAATACAGTAGCTTATAGGGCTAGTATATTTATCTTTGATGCTTATGGAGAATATCATAGTGCTTTTAAAGATATAAGTAAAAAAGTTCCTGAACTTAGTTTTAAGGCTTATACCACAAATGTAAATATTAGTGATACGGAAATTTTGAAAATCCCTTTATGGTTACTTACAACCGATGATATAGCTTTACTTTTAAATGCTGAAAGTCCAACACAACTTCCAATAATTGAAAAAGCACTTAAATTAGTTGGATTATTTGTAAGAGATGAAAGTGAAGTTATTAAACAAAAGAATGATATTATAGCTAGAGCTATTTTAGATATTTTATCTAGTGGTAAAAATTCAGCGCAAATTCGTGACCAAATATTTTCAATACTTTCATATTATCATACAAAAGATTTGAATTTGGAAACACAAATTTATCAACCAGGTTATGTTAGAAGTTTAAAACAATGTTTAATTATTGATGCTTCTGGAAAGTTAAGAGAGATGGAGTTACTTACTAATTTTATGCAATCATTTTTGGATGACAGTATAGAACTTTCAATGCCAGATGGTTCATTTAAATATGGTCTTGAGGATTTATCTATGGCTTTGGATTTTGCTTTGCTTTCTGAAGGTGCTTTAAATAGTAATAGAGTATATGATGAAAATAATATATTAAAGGTTCGTTTACATACTTTATTAAATGGTGATTATGCAAGGTATTTTGAATGTGATGAGTATGTTACTAGAGATGAATATATTAAGGATTTACTTATGGCTCCAAATGGTAGGAAAGCTCAAATTATTAACTTTAATATAAATTATGTTGATGATAGATTTGCGAAGATTATAACTAAAATTTATTCTAAATTATTATTTGATTATGCGAAAAATTTAGAAAAAAGAGCATCGCTACCTTTTCATATTATTTTGGAAGAAGCTCATAGATATGTTCAAAATGATAATGATGTTAATTTACTTGGATATAATATTTTTGAGAGAATTACAAAGGAGGGTCGTAAGTATGGAGTTCTTTTAGGTTTAATTTCACAAAGACCATCTGATTTATCAGAAACTTCTATTTCACAGTGTAGTAATTTTCTTATATTTAAAATGTTACATCCTAGAGATATTCAGTATATTAGGGATATGGTTCCAAATATTACTAATGAAATCGTTAAGAGATTACGTATATTGCAACCGGGTAATTGTATAGGATTTGGTAGTGCATTTCATGTTCCAGTACTTATTAAAATGGATAAACCAGATCCAGCACCATCATCAAGTAGCTGTGATGTTTCGGGTAATTGGTTTATTGATAGATGATTTTGAAAAAATTTTGATATATTAAAACTAGGCTTTTGCCTAGTTTTAATTATAGATTATTAGTAATTTTTATAATTTCATTTTGGAGGAGACTGGTTAATTTATCATTTTTTCTATGTTTTTACCTTTAACATATTTTGAGCAGCGCTTAAAATTTTAACTTTTGTGCTTTGTTTTATTCCACGTTTTTGTCCTTTAACTTTTTAATATTTGATGCGTTTTTATTTTAGTAATGAAAAAATGTATTTTTCACCTCTTTTTCCTAGTTTCATATAATAAAGTGAAATAATATGAAGTGGGGCGTATAAATGCGTATTGGTTTAATTGGAAACCCTAATGTGGGTAAAAGTACGATATTTAATGGTTTAACTGGTATGAGACAACATACTGGAAATTGGCCAGGTAAGACAGTAGCTAAAGCTACTGGGTATAAAGTATATAATGGGGTTAGTTATCAGTTTGAAGATTTACCGGGAACTTATTCTTTGCTTGCTCATTCTAAAGAGGAAGAAGTAACTAGAGATTTCGTTTATTTTGAAGATTATGATGGATTAATTGTTGTATGTGATGCGACTGCATTAGAACGTAATTTAAATTTAGTTTTACAAGTTTTAGAAATCACTAGTAAAGTAGTAGTGTGCGTTAATTTATTAGATGAGGCTAAGAAAAAGAAAATTGAAATTAATTTAAAAAAACTTTCTTCTATATTAGGCGTTCCAGTCATTGGCGTAGTGGCTAGAGATAAAAAAGGTTTTGATAAACTTTTAGAAGAGGTTAAAAATGTATCTTTAAAAAAAGATGGCTATATTAAAATAAATTATGATAAAAATATTTTTAAGGATATTTATAAATTAGAAAGATTTATTCCTAAAACAGTTAATAGTGAAAATGTTAGTTTAAGGTATTTGGCTGGTGATTATAATTTTATAAATTCTTTTGATTTTAAATATAAAACTAATTTAATGCGCAATTTAGATGCAAAGTATATTAAAGAAGAAATATTGTCTAATTTAAAAAATAAAGGGATTAATACTGATGATATAGAAATATTAATGATAGAAAGTATTAATGAGAAGTGTTTTGATATATGTAAAAAAACGGTTAAATATAATAAAAAAAATTATGATAAAAAAGAAAGAATAATTGATAAGTATTTAACAAATAAGATAACGGGCATTCCAATTATGCTTGGACTTTTATTTTTGATTTTATGGATTACTATTACTTTGGCTAATATTCCTTCTGATTTTTTATACGAAAAATTTTTTGAATTTGAGGATGTTTTGTATAATTTTTTGATAAATACCCATTTTCCTGTATGGTTTTCTGATATGTTAATTCATGGAGTTTATAGAGTTTTGGCTTGGGTAGTTGCAGTAATGCTTCCACCTATGGCAATATTTTTTCCTCTTTTTACTTTACTAGAAGATTTTGGAATACTTCCTAGAATTGCTTTTAACTTGGATAAATCTTTTGAGCAGTGTTCTTCTTGTGGTAAACAAGCATTAACGATGATGATGGGTTTTGGTTGTAATGCGGTTGGAGTTACTGGAGCTAGAATAATTGATTCACCTAGAGAGAGACTTATAGCAATAATTACAAATAGTTTTATGCCTTGTAACGGAAGGTTTCCACTTTTGATTTCTTTAATAACAATGTTTTTAATTACAGATAATAGTTCAGGTTTGATGAGGGCTTTTGTTCTTTTAATATTTATATTAATCGGAGTTATTTTAACTTTTATTATTTCTAAAATACTTTCTAAAACAATTTTGAAAGGTATTCCTTCATCATTTACTTTAGAATTACCACCTTATAGAAAACCTCAAATAGGAAAGGTATTAGTTAGATCATTATTAGATAGAACTTTGTTTGTTTTGAAAAGGGCAATATGTATATCCGCACCAGCAGGTTTAGTGATTTGGCTTTTTTCTAATTTGAGTTTTAATGGTTTAAGTTTACTTCAAATTTTTTCTGATTTTTTGGATCCTTTTGGTAAATTTATTGGGTTAGATGGTGTTATTATTATGGCTTTTCTTTTGGGTTTTCCAGCAAATGAGATAGTTATTCCAATTATGATAATGGGTTATATGTCTCTAGGTATGATTACTGATATGGGTGATTTAAATTTACTTAAGAATTTATTTGTAAGTAATGGTTGGACTTATGTGACTGCAATTTGTGTAATGTTATTTTCTATTTTTCATTTTCCTTGTTTGACTACAATTTTTACAATAAAAAAAGAAACTGGAAAATGGAAATGGGCGTTTATTTCATTTATAGTACCTTTAATTGTTGGGATAGTTTTATGCTTTTTTGTTAAGACTTTATTTGGTGTATAAAGTCTTTTTATTTACTAGGAATTTGCTTTGTAAAAGGTAAAAGTTTACAAGAAGTTATTTACAAGAACATTTGTATGTGCTATAGTGGATATATCAAAAAATAGAAGGTGATGCTATGAAAATA
>CALVRN010000039.1 GCA_944358675.1 uncultured Bacilli bacterium
TTTTTGCACATTTTCGTCCTTTTAGTTTTTGACATTTCTAATTACTTCTTCTAGTTCTTGCAACGATATTTTATTCGTAATGTTATTTTTACTGATATACATAATTTCATTCTCACCAAAGATTAGATATGTATCATCACCTATTTCTAACTTATAAGGCTCAATGTAAGCAATATTGGTCTTAGGTACAGTTATAATACTACCTTCCGCTAATTTTAGTTTCTGACCATTAAACTTACCTAGGTTGTTTATTTTTCTTTGTAATTCTTTACTAATTTCTAACTTTTCTTTAATTACCAAATATTACCAATTCCTTTCTAACAAACAAAAAAAATCGACTCATAAGAATCGATTTCTATCTTGAAGTCTTTCGACTTTTTTCCAATCTGGGGCGGAATATCAGGATCGAACCGATGCATAACGGAACCACAAAAATATATACTCCATCTAACACACTTGAATTATAAATTGATTTATCTTTATAAGTATATCATTTTTCATAGAGAAATCAATATATTTCAAAAATGGCAAAAAAAGAGATACGATTTAATTTGATTTAAATCGTATCTCTTTGAATTAATTTGGGTACATTTGGGGTATTTGGAATTTCTGGGACACTTTAAATAGTATAACTTTTTCTAATTTCTGTAACTATAGTGCTATTATAAGTCAATTCAAATTGTGGTTTGTTGAATGCTTTAAATGTCTTTATTTTTCCCTCTAGTTCAGATGGATTATTACTAAATTATTGTGGGATGGTGTGTGTTGCAAAAGGAGGGATAACTTAATATGACTAAAAATAAATATCCTGTGGGATACAAATTTAATTACTTGACAATTTTAGAATATTGTGGAAAAAGGCAATCATTGTTTTTATAAATGTAAATGCGACTGTGGAAATATAATTACTATTAGAACACAAGCAATAAATAAACAAAAAAGTTGTGGATGTTATAAGTCCAAAAATAAAAGGGATTTAATCTATGATTAAATCCGTTATTGCTTTATATCTATTGTTAAATTATATATAAGTGGTTTTATTGACTCACTTCACAATTTCCACCATTTAATGGACAGTTATATTCTGCATTCTCTGTAAATCCAGAACTATTTTGTTGATATCCAGAAAATGAAATGATATTATCTTTAATATCTTTTATTGATGCTATATAAAAGCCCCTTTCAAAATTATAATTAAATTCTTCTTTATCAAATTTTTCTCTATTTAATGTATACACATAATCTCCAGCGTTTGATCCTACTGTTAAAACATATAATTTATCATTGTAAAATTTAGCAGAAAAATTAAGCGACCCTCTTAATCCAAATGTATCTAAAATAATATAATCATTTTCTGCAACTTGATAAAGAAGTCCATATAATTTCATTTCAGTTACTCCATAAAGTACTGAAACATCGGTTATTGCATAATGTGCTTCGCCATCATCATAATGAACAGTATATGTTATTGCCTCATCATCTTTTAATTCGTAATGCTCATAATCCTTATACTTATCACCACAACCACAAAATAATAAACTTATTACAGCCAAAACCAAAAATTTTTTCATATGCAAAACCTCCTTGATATAAACCTTACATTATATTTATTATACTATATTTTTCACATTTTTTTCATATAATTAATAAAGATTTTTGCATATAAAAAAGATTTAATCATAGACTAAATCCTTATTTTACTTAAAAATGGGGCGCTGTGTGGGAATCGAACCCACGAAATAATGGAACCACAATCCACCGTGTTAACCACTTCACCAACAACGCCATGTAGTAATAATATTGTAACACTATTCTTTATTATTTCAAACTAAATCAAACAATATTAATAAATTATAAGTTGAATTAATTTCTTTTAATAAAAAACAGTATGAGTACATTTGGGGCAAATCAAATTTTTTTAAATTACTCGCCATTTTGAAACCTCAAATCCCTTTATTTTTCAATAGTTTTTTGGAAAGTAGGTTAACACGTTTTAGGGGGTACATAGTACCACCACAATCCACCGTGTTAACCACTTCACCAATTCCGCCATCTGAAAGACAAAACTATTTTATCACAAGTTGCTTAATAAAATCAACTAAATGACACAAGTTTTTCTTTCTTTGTATAAATTTTATTTATTTTTTAGATAATTTATAATCTCATATGATACATTTGAATCCTTTTCGATTTTTATTGTATTTATTTTTAAAGCTTTTGCTCCATCTATATTAGTCTGACTATCATCAACAAATAGTAATTCATTAGGTTTAATATTATATTTATCTAATATTGCTTTATAGAAGTCAGCATTAGGTTTTACTTTATGTATTTCGGCTGAAATAAATATATCATCAATATATGCGTTATCAAAATGCTTATAAATAAAATCTTTGACAAATGATACATGGTTTGTTGCTATAACAATTTTTATATCATTATTTTTTTCTTTTATCTTTTTAAATAAGTCTTTGTCTTTGACTTCATATAGTTTATTTATTATTTCTTTTGTTATGTTAATTACCTTTTGTTCATCGTCAATAATTTTTCTGGCACTTTTAATATATTCATCATCACTAATATTGGCTCCAAACATTCTTTCTAATTTATCTTCTTCAGTAGGAAAATCTATGTCTTTTTCGGTTACTAATACGCCAACTAAATCAAAGGCTATAACTTTAATCATATTTTTCTTCCTTTCATTTATTTTCTAAAATTTTACTCATTATCCATAGAAAGTAACATTTTAATGTCATCTTCAGTAAGTTTAGAAAATTGATTTTCGGTATGGCTTTCATTATCAATTAATAATTCAGCAAGTTTTCTTTTTTTATTTTGAAGTTCTAGAATTCTTTCTTCGATAGTGCCTTTGGTAATTAATCTAATTACTTCAACTGTATTTTTTTGACCAATTCTATGGGCTCTATCGGTTGCTTGATTTTCAACTTGCGGATTCCACCATAAATCTAAATGAATAACAACTGTAGCAGAAGTTAGATTTAATCCAGTTCCTCCGGCTTTTAAAGTAATGATAAAGACATCAGTATCATCATTATTAAATTTATCGACTAATTCCATACGCTTTTTAGATGAAACACTACCATCTATATAATATGAAGATATGCCTATATTGTTTAGTTTAGGAATTATTAAATCTAAAGCTTTTTTATAAGTTGTGAATATTAACATCTTATGACCATTAGCTTTAGTTTCTTCTACTATTTTAAGTAGTTCATCTATTTTGGCACTTTCACCTTTATAATTATCAAAGATGATTGATGGGTCAATACATATTTGTCTTAGTTTAGTGAGTAACTGTAAGATTTTAAATCTAGCTTTAGTCCATCCCTCGGTTTGAATTAATTCATCTAATTCTTCCCTTGTTTTTTGTACTTCAGCGGCATAAACTTTTTTCTGTGTTTTGCCTAAATCAATATAAATATTATTTTCAAGTTTATCTGGCAAGTCTTTGACAACGTCTTTTTTCTTTCTTCTTAAGATAAAGTAACTTATTTGAGTGTTTAATCTATTTAAATTACTATCTTCTTTGTCTAATTCTTTAACACTATATAATGACTGGAATTTATCTTTGCTTGCGAGATAGCCTGGCATGATGAAGTCGAAGATACTCCAAAGTTCTAATAGACTATTTTCAATAGGGGTTCCGGTTAGGGCAAATTTAATATTAGCATTTAAGCTTTTAACTGCTTTAGAAATGCCGGTGTTTGGGTTTTTGATGTTTTGCGCTTCATCGATGGCAACTAAATCAAATGGGATTTCTTTATATTTATCTAAGTCGTTTCTTACTAAGCCATAAGAAGTAATCAATATGTTAATATCATCAATGTTATCTAGTTCATTTAATCTTTGGGTTTTGCTTTCGGCAAATACTTTATATTTTAGTTCTGAGCCAAATTTATCGAATTCTTTTTGCCAGTTATAAATAAGTGAAGTAGGGGCAATGATGAGAATTTTTGCTTTAGGATTTTCTTTAATGATGAGTTTAGTTAGATAGATTAATTGAATTGATTTTCCAAGTCCCATTTCATCGGCTAAAATACCACCAAAGCCTGATTTATAGATGTTATATAACCATTTAACACCAGTTAATTGATAATCTCTTAAGACTTTTAATTCATTTTTATCGAGTGAAATATCACTATCTTTATAGGTTAGAAATTTATTAATTAAGTTATCAAAATTACCACTTGTATTAATTAGAGTAGAGTAGTTTTGTTTTAAACTATCTAGGTATAAGGCACGATATTTTGGAATGGTTCCTTCACCTTCAGTAATTTCTGTTTTAGTTAAATCTAATTCATCGGTTAATTCGTTTAGGTTTTGAAGGTTGGTATCACTATTTAAATCAATAATGTTTCCATTTTTTAGACGGTGGTAGTGCTTCTTAGCTTTTAGCGAAGATAGGACATCGGTTAATTCACTTTGATCAATGCCATCTAATTTAAAATTATAAGATAGAATATTATCTTTACCAATAGAGAATGATACGGTATTTTCCGTTTTCTTAACAATACTTGTTTCTTTAATTTTTTTAGAAGTAAATACTTCATATTCTTCACTGATTTCAAAGATACCTTTTTCTAAAAACTCACCAATTAAGTCAATGTCTTCTAAGGTGAAGTGCGCTTTATTTACAGTAAAGCCAAAATTTGATAATCTTTGAATAATATTACTTTCAAATTCGTTATCTCTAACTATTCCTGGGTCTTTAGAAAAGTAATCATTTTCTTTTGAACCATAGGTTAACTTAATTTCACATTCTACCGCACTATAGTAAAAATCAAAGTATAGTTTGACAGTAGGGGTAGTAGGCATGGTGATTTCGGTAATGTTGTCAGCCAAATGAATGTTTTCTTTTAATAAAGATAATAGGCCACCTGTAAATTTACCTAATTCTTTTTTAGAAAACATAAAACTTTCTATATCATTGTCATTAAGTAGATTATATAGTTTAAAAATATTTTCATCTAATTTATATATATTTTCTTTATTATAAAAGTAATTTTTACCTTCAATAAGTGGTTCAAAACCATTCATATTATCAATGCTTAAAGTATAACTTTCTTCATCTTTAGTGAGGTTAATTTTAAATGGGTTTTCAGTTAAAAATCCATGATATTCTTTACCGTTTAGAGTGAATGTTTTATCTTTTAAGACTTCCATAAAACCATCTAAATCATCATCAGTTATTATGCATTCATAATGTCCATTTTGAAAAATGTGAATATTATAATCTAATATTTTTTTATCTATTTTATCGAAGTAATATTCATTAGGGTCGTAGGTTAATTTTGATGATATTTTATAAGGTCTATTTTGGGAATAAGCATACATGAAATTACGATATTTATTATTTAAAGTATATGGTCTATCCACGCCTATTTTATAAGATACTTTTAAAAAATTATTGTAATAGTAATTTTGCTCTGTCTCTATTTCGATATTTAAAAACATTTTTTGTTTTATGGTGGATTTTTTAGGTTTATAAAAATTATCAAGTATTTGTGAGCCTAAATTTATTTGGTATTCTATAGGATCTATAGTATCATCACCAAATAAAGCATCTTCATATTTGAGAATGCAGGCAGCGATATGTTTACAAGTATCCATTTTTTCATATTGCGGGCAAGTACAAAAATAGGCTTCTATTTCCTCATCAACTTTATCCACTAATATTTCAACTTTATAATTTTTATCTATTCTTTCAGAAGTTACATTAAAATAGGCTCTTCTATAATAATCCTCATCTTCGGTTTTAATTAATTTTACTTTATTGGCTTTGTAATTTAAGCCTTTAATAAAGTCTGCTGTACCACACATTCTAATTACTTTATCATAAAGACGCATAGAATCACCTCATTTTTTTATCATACTAAAAATTAGTTATAAATACAAGTTTTTTGCCCATACTCTTTAAACATTTATTCATAAAATATTTTCGAGGAGGGTAATTAGATGAATAACTATGTAAATATGGGTGGAATGTTTCCAAATGAGTTTATGATTGCTTATCCAGAAGCTATGCCTCAAGTTAATATGCCTGTTCATAATAATGAACTATCTAAAAGATTAAGCAAGCAAGCTGGAGATAACATGAATTTCAACAAATGTGGATTTGATGGTAAAACAACACCAAATGAGTTATATGATGTATATAATGGATTTATTAGAGGAAATATGTTTCCAAATCTATTTAATCAATATAAGCTTTCAAGGCCTTATGATGTTAAACCTATGAATGAACAAGCGGAACTTTTAACTAAGGTGGATGCTTATGCTTTTGCGGCTCACGACATTAATTTATATTTAGATACACACCCAAATGACAGATCGATGATTGATTTATTTAACCAACTTAGTGCGGATGCGAAAGCGGCTAGAAGAGAATACGAAAGTAAGTATGGTCCACTTTTAGTAAATTCAAATGAAGGGTATCCTTGGACTTGGAATAATATGCCTTGGCCATGGGAAAACGATTAGGAGGTTTATATGTGGAAATATGAAAAAAAATTACAATATCCAGTAAATATTAAAAAGAAAAATTTACAAATGGCAAAATGTATTTTAACACAATATGGTGGTCCAGCTGGGGAACTTGCGGCTTCATGGCAGTATTTAGATCAGAGATACAATATGCCTGATGATAGAGGAAAGGCTTTACTTACGGACATTGGTACTGAAGAGCTTGCCCATGTGGAAATTATATCTGCAATGCTTTATCAACTTATGAAAGGGGCAACTAAGGAAGAATTGAAAGCTGCTGGATTAGATGGTATGTATTCTCAATTTGGTAGGGATTTATTTCCATCAGATTCTTTTGGTAATCCTTTTAACATGACATATATCAAAGTTTCTGGCGACTATATTGCGGATATTGAAAGTGATATGGGAGCTGAGCAAAGAGCGAGAGCAACTTACGAACACTTAATGGACTTAACTGATGATCCTGATATTTTAGGACCGCTTGCATTTTTAAGACAAAGGGAAATTATTCACTATCAACGTTTTAAAGAGTTACGTGA
>CALVRN010000040.1 GCA_944358675.1 uncultured Bacilli bacterium
ATTAAAAATTGACAAAAAAATAACCATTTTTCAATGGTTTATACGATTTTATTAATTTAAAACTGTCAAATTCCCGAGGCGACATTCACTTGCGAACTAAATGTTCCTCTTTTTTATTATATGAGATTTCTCTCATCCATATACATCATAACACAAAATTAAGTTCATATCAAGTACGTGACAAACCGCTAAAAAAACAAAACATAAGTACCCATTTACTTCACATAATTTTACGTTTTCATTTGTTTTTTAAAGGTTTTTCTGTTATAATTTTATATGGTGATGATATGGCAAAATATGATGAACACTCAATAAAAATATTAGAAGGCTTGGAAGCTGTAAGAAAAAGACCAGGTATGTATATCGGATCAACCGATAAAAGAGGTCTTCATCATCTAGTATGGGAAATTGTCGATAACAGTATCGATGAGGCAATTAACGGCTATGGTGATAAAATAAACATTACAATTCATAAGGATGGTAGTGTTAGTGTTGAAGACTTTGGTAGGGGAATACCAACTGGAATGCATGAAAGTGGTAAATCAACCCCAGAGGTTATATACACAGTCTTACATGCTGGTGGTAAATTTGAAACATCAGGTTATAAAGTATCTGGTGGTCTTCATGGTGTTGGTGCTTCTGTAGTTAATGCTTTAAGTAAATGGATGGAAGTTAATATCAAAAGAGATGGGGAAGAATATTTTATTAGTTTTAAAAATGGTGGACATTTAGATAAACCATTAAAAAAAATAGGAAAAACAAACAAAACAGGTGTTAAAGTTAGATTTATGCCTGATGATGAAATATTTCAGGCAACCACCTTTTCTTTTTCAACCATATGTGAAAGAATGCAGGAAAGTGCTTTCTTATTAAAAAACATAACTATTGATGTTTATGATGAAATAACCGATAGAAAAGAATCATATCACTATGAAAAAGGTTTAAACTCTTTTGCTGAATACCTAAATACCGATAAAAAAGTCTTGCACAAACCATATGACTTTCAAGGCCTGAAAGATGGTATAAATGTCGAAGTAGCTTTCCAATATACCGAAAGTTATTCCGAAAACATAATCTCATTTGTCAATAATGTAAAAACATCAGATGGTGGTACTCACGAAGTAGGTTTTAAAACCGCTATCACAAGAGTATTTAATGACTATGCCAGAAATAACGGTTACTTAAAAGCTAAAGACAAAAATTTTGAAGGGCCAGATACTAGAGAAGGATTAACCGCCATTATAAGCTTGCAAATACCTGAAAAATTATTACAATTCGAAGGTCAAACCAAAGGTAAATTAGGTACTCCTCAAGCTAGAACCGTTGTTGACAGTATAACAACTGAACACATGCAATTCTTCTTAGAAGAAAACAAAGAAATAGCCACTAAAATATTAGAAAAAATGGTTAAATCAAAACAAGTTAGAGAGGCTGCTAGAAAAGCTAGGGATGAAGCTAGAAATGGTAAAGGAAAAAATAGAAAAGAAAAATCTATCAGTGATAAATTTACTCCGGCTCAAACTAAAAACCCTAAAATAAATGAATTATTTTTAGTCGAAGGAGATTCAGCAGGAGGTTCAGCTAAACAAGGAAGAGATAGAAAATTCCAAGCAATATTACCTTTAAGAGGTAAAGTAATTAACACAGAAAAAGCTTCTTTAACTGATGTTTTAGCTAACAATGAAATAAATACGATGATTCAGACAATCGGTGCAGGAATTGGAAGTGATTTTAAAATCGAAGACTGTAACTACGATAAAGTAATAATCATGACCGATGCTGATGATGATGGAGCTCATATTGCCATATTACTATTGACATTCTTCTATAGATTTATGAAACCATTAATTGAAAATGGTCATCTATATATAGCCATGCCTCCTTTATATGCTTTAAAAAATGGCAACAAAATATATGGATATGCTTGGGATGATGAAGGAGCCGAAGAAATTAGAAAACAAAACAAAATAAAATTAGAAAAACAAAGATATAAAGGTCTAGGTGAAATGAATGCCGAACAGTTATGGGAAACAACAATGGACCCAAACAAAAGAAGTTTAATCAAAGTAAACTTAACAGATGCCGCTCTAGCTGAAAGAAGAGTCAGTGTATTAATGGGTGACAATGTTGAACCTCGTAAACAGTGGATAGAAGAAAACGTTGAATTTACACTCGAAGATAATTATGCAAAGTAGGTGATAACAAGTGGAAGAAGCAGTAAAAAGAATATATGACTACTCATTAGAATACATTATGGGTGACAACTTTAGTAGATATGCTAAAGCTATTATTCAAGATAGAGCCTTACCAGATGTCAGAGATGGTTTAAAACCTGTTCAAAGAAGAATTTTGTATGGAATGTATAAAGATGGAAATACCTATGATAAACCTACAAAAAAATCAGCCAAAGCAGTTGGAAATATCATGGGTTTCTATCACCCACATGGTGATTCGAGTATCTATGATGCCTTAGTTAGAATGAGTCAGTGGTGGAAAAACAATCTATGTTATGTTGAAATGCAAGGTAATAATGGTTCCATGGATGGTGATGGAGCTGCCGCTATGCGTTATACCGAAGCAAGATTAACTAAAGTAGCCGGTGAGCTTTTAAGAGACATTAATAAAGACACGGTTTTAATGAGCTTAAACTATGATGATACTTTATTAGAACCAACCGTTTTACCAGCTAGATTTCCAAACCTACTAGTAAATGGAGCCACCGGTATATCAGCTGGATATGCCACAAACATACCACCTCATAACCTAGGGGAAATAATTGATGCTACAATAAAAAGAATTGATAGTCCAAACTGTAGATTAGATAGTATTTTAGACATTGTCAAAGGGCCAGACTTCCCAACCGGAGGTGTTGCTGAAGGATTAAAAGGAATTAAAGATGCTTTTGAAACCGGTAAAGGTAAAATAAATGTTAGGTGTAAATATGAAATAACAGGTTCAAAATCTAAAAGACAAATAATCATATCAGAAATTCCTTACGAAGTAAACAAAGCAGCTTTAGTTAAAAAAATTGATGAAATTAGAATAGAAAAGAAAATTGAAGGAATATCTGAAGTTAGAGATGAAACCGATAGAAACGGACTTCAAATAGCCATTGATTTAAAAAAAGATGCTAACGAAGATTTAATTATCAATTACTTACTTAAAAATACTGATATGATGATTTCCTATAATTACAATATGGTGGCTATTGTAGATCGTAGACCAATGGTTTTAGGTATACTTCAAATATTAGATGCCTATATAGCCCACCAAAAAGAAGTAATTACAAGAAGAACAGAATTTGATTTAAAAGTAGCTCAAGCTAGAATGCACATTTTAGAAGGTTTGATAAAAGCATTATCTATTTTAGATGAAGTAATTAGAGTAATTAGAGCTTCAAAAAATAAAGCTAATGCTATTGAAAACTTACAAACAGAGTTTGATTTCACCAAAGCTCAAGCTGAAGCTATCGTTAATTTACAATTATATAAATTAACAAACACTGATGTTACAGAACTTGAAAAAGAAATGGAAGAAAAAAAGAAAGAAATAGCCATTTGGACAAGTATCTTAGAAAACGAAGAAGCATTAAAACATGTTATGAAAACTGAACTTAAAATGATTAAAAAAGAATATGCTACTCCAAGAAAAACTGAAATAAAAGATGAAGTAACTGAAATAAAAATTGACACTACATCTTTAATTCCAAAAGAAGATTGTATTGTTGTTCTAACAAATGAAGGTTACGTTAAACGTGTATCACTTAGAAGTTATGCCGCTTCTAATAATGATGAAACTGGTTTAAAAGACAAAGATTTTAAAACAGCTGTATACGAAGCTAGCACCATGGATACTTTACTCTTATTCACATCATTAGGTAATTTCCTTTACGTTCCAGTCTATGAATTACCAGATCAAAAATGGAAAGACATGGGTAAACATATCAGTAACATAATTAAAATTAGTAGTGATGAAGATATTATCGCATCATTCTTAACTAAAGATTTTAAAGAAAATGTAAACTTCTTATCATTTACTAAAAACGGTATGGTTAAACAAACAAACATCAAAGATTTAAAAGTTCAAAGATACTCAAAACCAATAACCTTAATGAAATTAAAACCAAAAGATAAAGTAGTATCTGTCACTAAAGCAAAAAAAGAAGTTTTAGTCGCATCGCATAATGGACTTGCCTTAAGATATTTAACCGAAGAAATACCTTTAACTGGTTTAAGAGGTAGTGGTGTTAAAGCCATCAACCTAAAAGATGATTATGTTATCAGTGGACAATCATTTAACGAAGCTGAATATGCTTTATTCATAACCAATAAAGGCACCGGTAAAAGAGTAAAATTAAGTGAATTCGATATCATGTCAAGAGCACGTAAAGGATTGCTTGCTATAAGAGATGTTAAAACAAATCCTTATAAATTAATATCAGCTTTAGTTATTAATCATAAAAGTGAAATTGGTATTTTAACTGATGAAATAATCTACCATAAATTATCTGAATTTCCAATCTGTGACCGCTATCAGACCGGCACAACTATAACTAAAGATAAAATCAAAAAAGTATTTTTAGAAACAGATTTAATAACATCTAAAGATTTAGAAAAAGCATCAGAACATTTAGAAGAAACTCCAAAAGAAGAAAAACAAATATCTTTAGATCAAATAGATAAACAAATTTTAACTATTGATGATTTTCTAGATGATTTTGACAAATAAAGGAGACTTTTTATGGATAAAGAAACCTTTGAAAAATATATAGCCATATATGATGAAGCCTTGCATAATGGTGGTTTGAATAAATACTATAATGTAGATTCAAAAAATGTACTAGAATTATTAAAAGAATTATCCAAAAACAATTCTACAATATTAAAAACTGCTTTAGGTAATCTTTTAAATAATATATCTTATTTAGAAAAAGTACCTTTAGAACACATAAAAACTATAGTTGAAGTTAATAATTCTCATTTTTGTCCACCATTAGATATTGAAGGTTATAAACAAATTATCCAAAAAAATTATTTATCAAAAATCACTATCACCATAACCTTTAAAAAAGTCGACAAATATAATAACATATATGTATTTGATATAAGTTTCTGCTCATCAATTGATTTAAATAGTTTAGACTTTGAAGATAATTTAGTAACCAAAATAATTGATGACAAAGAACCAACAAGTGTTTTGCTTATAAACAAAAATCTAGAAGACATCCCATTAACTATAACTTTAAGAACTTTTGATGATGTTTATTATAATTCATTTAGTGAAGATAACCTAAGTACTTTTTATAAAGCAATTACTAATTGTTTTAATAAAAACAAAATAAAAAAACTTTCAAAACCGCTTAAATAAGGCGGTTTTTTTTGTTTACTAGGAATTTGCTTTGTAAAAGTAAAAAAAAGTTTGCAAAAAGTTATTTACAAATATAACTATTCGTGATATA
>CALVRN010000041.1 GCA_944358675.1 uncultured Bacilli bacterium
CATAATAATAAATCCATCCTTATCAAATTTATTATCATCAGTTATATGCTTTTTAGCCCATGAATTAAAATTAACTATATCTACATGTTTCATACCATAATTATAACAAAAAATGTCCCCTTTAGGGGACGCATGACAAAATTTATTTTGTCATTTTTTTAGATCAGAAGATAATAAAGACTCGTATAATATGTTTAATGATGAAGCATATAAAAAAGCAAAATATTTTGATGTTGGTGATTATAATTCGGCAGTAAATTTTGTTTATAAACAAATTAAATTTATGTTTAATAACAGTCTAAAAAAAGAACAACAATTTAAATTTAATATTTACCAAAGCCTTACTGACTTAAAAAAAATTCAAGAAGATGCTAGTATGTTAGATTATGATAATTATTATGAACTAGCATCTTTTTATGATGATAGTGAAAATTATTCTTGTGATTTAATTATTAAAAACGGAAAAATGGGACTTCAGTATAATACTTTCGATAAAAATAATGCTTATTGGAAAAAATTAACTTTTGAGGAAAGTAATATAAATTTAGAAAATGAAACAACAATTATGTTAGATATGAAAAATAAATTAGATAAATTTATTTTTGATGAATTAGAATATTCAATTGAAATGGATAATGATATAAAAATATAAAGGAGGAAAGTATTTGGTACAAGACCAAATAGAAGAGATATCAAATTTAAGTTATAAAAGTAAAAGTACAAAAAATTCTAAAATTAAACGAGAACTTGAGACAGAAGTAAAAAATATTTTGGTAGATTTGAAAAAGGAAACACTTA
This sequence comes from uncultured Bacilli bacterium, assembly GCA_944358675.1. Classification (GTDB taxonomy): domain Bacteria; phylum Bacillota_I; class Bacilli_A; order RF39; family UBA660; genus Coprosoma. The sequence continues at coordinate 799 of CALVRN010000041.1, forward strand.
CATCATTTAAAGATGAAACAGATGTAAAAAAATTTTTAGATAATATTATAAATTTTAATAAGTATTCTTTTAATAATATGTGTTTAATTCGAGCACAGAATAAGAATGCCACTTATGTAGCATCCTTTAAAACTTTTTCAGAAATGGGATATTTTCCCAAAAAGAGAGAAAAAGGTATAAAGATACTTGTTCCATCTTTTTTAACTAGAGTTAAGATTAAAAATAATGATGGAACTGTGGAAATTACACCTTTATATACATTAACTGATGAAGAAAAACAAAAATTTAGTAATATAGATGATGATACTATTACTTATCATGATAAAATTTTAAAGAGTTTTTCTGTTGGTACTGTTTTTGATGTAAGTCAAACAAATATGCCAATGGATTTAATTAATGAAAAATTAAATCCTATGCTTGAGGATCCAAAAGCAGACACAGTGGCAGATACTTTTATTAAAGCAATTTATAAAGATGGCTTTAAAGTGAAATATGATGAAACACAAAATGGCGCAAAAGGATATTGTGATTTAGAAAATAATACTATTGTGGTCAAAAAAGGATTAAGTAATTTAATGAGATTAAAAGTTATTGTTCATGAATATGCCCATGCTTTGGCTCATAGCCATCTGAAAGAAAATGGTATGGAGTATATCAATAATCGTGAAAAGTATGAAACCGAAGCAGAAGCTATTGCTTATGTAGTATCAAAATATTTGGGTTTAGATACTCGTGATTATAGTCAAACCTATCTTTATTCCTGGAGTAAAGATAAAGATTTTAAAGAAATAGATGATTCTTTTAGTACTATTGTAAATTATAGTAAAAAAATAATTAATAATTATAATAAAATATTAGAAAAGGAAATACAAATAAATAAAACCCCCTAAATATTTACAAAAAAATGGGCTAATGATATAATGAAGAAAATTAACTTTATGGAGTGATTAGTATGGATAATAAATTTTCTTTCTACTTACAGCAAGAAAACGGTTTGTTTAAAGGTAAAACACTAGCAATTTGCTATAAAGCAGATCAAGATGAAATTAAAGAGTATGGATTAACTAATGAGAATATTTTAATTTTTATCAAAAATAAAGCTATTGATAACTTTATACCAAAGAAAAGTATAAATTATTTTACAGAAATAAAGAAAATGTTTCATAAGAAAGATATATTTTTAAGACTTCAATGTGAATGTTTACTTGGGATGTATGGAGATACACATTGCGATTGTGAAATTCAAAGACTTAATGCTATTAAAACAATATCAGAAAATGAAGGGATTTTTATTCATCTGCCTCAAGAAGCCCAGGGCTGGGGGTTACATTACAAATTACAAGAATTAGAACTACAAGTTTCTGGAAGAAATACAAATGGTGAATATATAGGCATTAAAAATAGAGATGATGCCCAAAGAATTTTGATAGGTAATAACAACTTTGACGATTGTAGAGAATATGGAATTGTTACAAAAATCTTATCAAAACTAGGACTTGCAAAAGAAAATTTTATTCTTATTTCTGAAAGTGAAAAGAAAATATCTGAACTACAAGAGCAAGGTTTAAAAGTTACTAAATTTAGTGAGTATAATGATTCAAGTATTAATCCAGAAAATATTTCAGAATATTTAGTAAAAATATTAAATGCAACACATGACTTTGATGATAAAACGATTGATAAATTATCAGAGCTAATTATAAATAGAAAATATAATGGTAGAGCCCTTTCTACTCTTACTAGTATAGTTGATAAAATCAAAACAGATAAAGATTATCCGTTGAGTCCAAAATTAAAAAAGAAAATGCTAGATGTTTATGATAAGATTGTTTGTGGTGATGAAAAAAGATATATAGTTGATGATTCAATAATTAAATTACAAAATAACTTTTCTTGTAAAGTAAATAGTAGTGTTTTTAAGGCAATACAAAATCTTTATGGAAAAAACGTTTTTGATAGAATTTCATTGGAAAAGCTTTACTATTTTGAAAGCAAGACAGGAAATAGGTCTGTAAGAATTAGATCCAGTAAAGTATTAAACACTATTGGAAAAAAATGCATCTTTTTAAAAGGACAAATTCATGTAGAACAAAAAACTTTCAACGAAGAAAAAACTCAAATTTTTCAAGATGAGATTAGTTTGTCGAAATTAAGGTCGTTTTTTGAAAACAACAATTATGATTTTATAAAAAGAGTTGAAATGATAACAACCATTTCTGAAAGACAAATACCTGGAATCAATATTTATATAAAAAAGTTACCAAATATTGAAAATAGAATTATGGATATTTACGGAAAAAAAGCAGATATAAAAAAATTTATTAATGGATTAACTCATAGTTTGAATAGAAATGTATTTAATGATATAGTCTCAAACTCTGATTACGAAGATGAAAATTTTACAAATTATAATTTAAGATTTGCCGATTTAGATACAGCAGTTAAAGAAGAAATGGCAATATATGACTTGTTATTAGATAAGGGAGATGAATAGTTATGGAATATGAAGTAAGATACTATTTTCCAACAGAAAAATTAGATAGTATAATTGAAAAATTAAAAAATGTTAAAGAACTAAAAATGGGGAAACGAAGTTATGAAAAAACTTCTCAGTTTGATCATCCAAATAGTGAAATGAGCTTTTATTCTAAAGAGGTAGATGGTCGATTTAGAATAAGAATTACAAAAAACGACGAAATCGCAAAATGTAAAATCAGTTGGAAAAGAAGAATACCAGATACAAAAACTACAGATGTAAATAAAGAGGAAGAAGTAGAATTATCAATTAAATATGAAGAATATGATAATCTGATATTTTTAATAAATAATGTTTTAAAAATGAAAGATGTAGAGAGTTACGAAAGATATCGAACAATATTTACTAATGAGGAAGTTGAAATATCAGTAGATGAATATCCATTTGGTATTGCACTCGAAGTAGAAAATAAGAGTAATACCAAAGACCCTAGAGAAGTAGTAAAAAAGTGGGTAGAAATATTAGGACTTGATATTAATAAGGCTTATCGTTTATCATGGGATGATAAGTATTCAGAATTATGTAAAAGCCAAAATATTAAACAATATAGTCATGTGACTTTTGATTTGCCAATGCCTAGAGTTGAGGAATAAGCTTATTGTGTGAATTAATATGGAAGCACTGGACACTTTAAAGTATATCAACGAAAACAGTAAACATGTTTTTGTTGATAAAGAAAATATAAGTCGATATTTAGACACTATTAATGATTGGAATTATCATTATTGGCTTGAAAATGAAACGGTGACACTGACTGAAAAAGAATTAATAATTTTTGCTTTTTTGTGTGAATCTATGAACTTTTGCTTTTGGGATAATAGAAAGTGGACAATAAACTATAAGCATAATAATTATGGAGGATCCGAAGCATTATTTTATGCTATGTTAAAAGCGGTAAATTCAAATCCACAATTTTTAAATATAAATCACTTATTACATATGAAGAAAAAAGAATTCAAAAAAATTATGAAACAGAATAATCAACTCCCACCGATGTTTGACAAACGATTTAAATTATTAAAAAAAACTATTAGAACAATATATTATAAAAAAGAACGCTTTTATACGGAATTATTTTCAATAAAAACTGATCAAGAACTTTTAAATTATATTGTTAGCAATTTTAAACATTTTGATGATAAAAGTAAATTTAAAGGAAAGATAATTCATTTTAATAAGAGAGCAATTTTATTAACCAATGATTTATTTCATTTATCAAAAACAATAAAAAATAATATTCAAAACATTGATAGCTTAACAGGAGGGGCTGATTATGCCCTTCCTCGACTTTTTGAAGAACATGGCATTTTAAAATACACCAATGAGTTATCAGATATTATATTAAATGAGAAATTAATAAGACATAATAGCCAGATGGAAATTGAAATAAGAGCAAATACATTATATGTTTTAGAATTAATGAAGCAACATTTAAAAGAACATCATATTAACCTTAATTCTATTGAATTAGATAATATAATTTGGAATACGAGAAATCAAGGAAAAATTAGAAAACCCCCACATCATACCAAAACAATATATTATTAACTATATAAATTTGCATCGTAACTATCTTGTGAATAATGAGTAAAAATGTTACATAATTTTAGAAACAATAATTAGTAAAAATGTTACATTATAAATTAAGTGT
>CALVRN010000042.1 GCA_944358675.1 uncultured Bacilli bacterium
TAAATGTCAGAAAATAAATTCTGACATTTTTTGGAAATTAATACAAAACTGATTGACAAAAATTAGAAGCTGTATATAATAACTAGACAGAAAGCGGAGGGATGTATAATGACATCAAAATCACAATATGCAACCATTCCAATTGAATTATTGGAAATAGAAACTAGAAAGAAAAAAATCAAACCCTCCTATAAATTTCACTTATTTAAAATCACACCTTATAAATCATTAAAACTAAATAGTATTGTCGTTAAAGTAGGGGATGAAACAACACCATATGTTGAGGAATTACTTACACAAAACAAAATTGGATTAAATAAAGATGGCGGTTATAATGTTTATCTTCCAGGTGATATTATATACAATCTATGTACCAAAGAAGAAGCATATTTAACTGCTGCCGAACAGTTAAATTATCATAAAAAAATATCTAGTTTATTTACTCATAATTCATAAATATTAATTCCATATTTATTTTCCGTTTTATCAAAAAATATATAATTAAAAGGTGGGTTATAGGTTAAAATGCCCATAACAATATAAAGTAAAATAATTCCAACAATACTTAAAATTTCTTTATGAAGAGGTCTTAAATTAAGTATATAATAACTTATAATATTAACAAAATATATACTGATAAATAAAACTATTAAATTTAAAATAAATATAGATCCTGTAAAATGATATATTGGTAAATAAATAATTAAAAAAATTATAATTGATAAAGTTACTTCTAAAAAAATACTCAAAGCAAAATTATTGTGACTAATTCTATATTTTTTAAAAAGAAAATATTCTAACGCACTCCATATCAAAATACTACTTGTCATCATCTTCATATGTTCCCAAATACTTTCATTAACTGGAAAGAATACACTAAAAAGTACATTAGGAAACCAGTTATATAAAAAATGAGTTAAGAAACACAAAAAAAATATACAAAAAACACTAACCATTTTTATTTTTTTTAAATCCATAAAACCGCCTCTTTTACGAATAATATATGTAAATTTGTGAAAAAATATACTTTTTTGCAACTTTTTTTCGAAAAAAAAAGGAAATCGCGAAAAAAAATCGTATATTAATATATAGGGGAGGAATTTTCATGAATACACTTAGCCAAGAAAAAATTAATGAAATTAGAAATAGTGTTAACATTGTTGATGTTATCTCCTCTTATATACCTCTTACTCCTAAAGGTAAAAATTATTTTGGTGTTTGTCCATTTCACGATGATACTAATCCATCTATGAGTGTAAGTCCATCCAGACAGATTTACAAATGTTTCTCATGTGGTGCTACAGGAACCGTTTTTAAGTTTATCATGGATTATGAAAACATCTCGTTTATGGAAGCTGTAAAAAAAGTTGCTGATTTAGGTGGCATAACAGTTAATATTGGTAAAATTCCAAAAAAAGAAACTCACACAGAACTTAATCAGATTTATGATTTAAGTTTAAAATTTTATATCAACAATTTAAATACAGCCCAAGGAAAAGAAGCTAGGGAATATCTAAAAAACAGAAATATAAATGAAGAAACAATAAAAGAATTTCAAATAGGGCTAGCACTCAAAAAAGATCATTTGTCAAAAATATTAATAAAAAAATTTAAACCAGAAGATGTTTTAAAAAGTGGACTAGTTGGAAAAAATGATTATGGTTATTATGATTTATTTTACGAAAGAATAATGTTTCCACTTTATGATTTAAATGGTAATCCAGTTGCCTATAGCGGAAGAATATATAATAGACAAGACAACTCTAAATATTTTAATACTGTAGAAACCGAAATATTTAAAAAAGGAGAACTTTTATATAATTATCACAGAGCTAAAGATGATGCGAGAAGAAAAAATCAAGTTCTCATCATGGAAGGATTTATGGATGTTATCAGAGCATATACTGTTGGTATTAAAAATGTTGTTGCTACTATGGGAACCGCTGTAACAGATGTCCAAGCCCATTTGATTAAAAGAATGGCTAAAGAAATAATTTTATGTTTTGATGGTGATGAAGCTGGGGCGAAAGCTACAATGTCTTGTTCTAATGAATTATTAAAAATAGGTGTAACTCCTAAAGTCATTAGATTAGAAGATAACCTAGATCCCGATGAATATATTCAAAAATATGGAAAAGAAGCATTTCAAAGAAAAATAGATAATCCAATGAATATAATGGACTTTAAACTGTCTTATTTGAAAATAGGCAAAGACTTAACAAGTAGTGTTGATGAAGCTAAATACGTAAGTGAATTAATCGATGAATTAAACAAAATAGATGATGATATTTTAAAAGATTTAACTATTAAAAAAATTACAACTGAAATGAACATCGATGAAGATTTAATAAGAAGGCATCTTGAAAATAAAGAAGTTAAAAAAACACCTTTAAAAAAAATAGAAGTTCCCACATCAACTTCAAAATATGAAAAAGCAGAAAGCGGTTTAATATATTATATGCTTAAAAGTCCTGAAGTAATTACTATGTATAATAATAAAGTTACCTATATTCCAGGTAGAGAATATCGTATGCTTGCAAGAGAAATAAGCGCTTTTTATAAAAATTTTGGTTTTATAAATGAAGCTGATTTTATTGATTATATTGAGTGTGATCCAGAACTAATGGAAACCATAAATAAAGTTAATAAAAATAACACAAAAGAAACTTATACCTTAGAGGAAATTGAGGATTATATTAATGTAATTAGAGATTACAATGTTAAAGAAGAAATAAAAAGACTTACAAATAAAATGAAAGACTTGACAGACCCTTTAGATAAAGCTAAAATAGCGGAGGAAATTGTCGGATTAAAAAGGAGTGTAATAAATGTTTGAAGAAATGAAAACTTTTGATGAAAGAAAAAAAGAACTAATTGAACTAGGTAAGAAAAAAGGAAATATTACTTATGAAGAACTTGCTGAGCACTTAAAAGGTTTAGAATTAGATGCGGATTCTTTAGATGACTTATATAATACTTTGAGTGAAAATCATATTCAAGTTGTATCTGAAAACGAGGAAGATGATGAAGATCCAAGTACTACTAGTAATGAACTTTTGACTAAAGATCTAACAATCAATGACCCAGTTAGAATGTATTTAAAAGAAATTGGACAAATAAAATTACTAACAACCGAAGAGGAACTAGAACTTGCAGATAAGATTGCTCAAGGAGATGAACAGGCTAAAGCTACCTTAGCTGAAGCTAACTTGCGTCTAGTGGTAAGTATTGCTAAAAGATATGTTGGTAGAGGAATGTTATTCTTAGACTTAATTCAAGAAGGAAACATAGGTTTAATGAAAGCAGTTGAAAAATTTGATGTTACTAAAGGATATAAATTCTCAACATATGCCACTTGGTGGATTAGACAAGCAATAACAAGAGCTATAGCAGATCAAGCAAGAACAATCAGAGTACCAGTTCATATGGTTGAAACTATTAATAAATTAGCTAGAGTAGAAAGACAGCTAACCTTAGAATTAAATAGGGAACCAACCGAAGAAGAACTTGCTAAAAAAATGGGAACTAGTGTTGATAAAATTAGAGATATTTACAAAATATCACAAGAACCAGTTAGTTTAGAAATACCAATAGGAGAAGAAGATGATTCTCATTTAGGTGATTTTATTCCAGATGAAACAAATATGAGCCCAGAAGATTTTGCTGTTAATGAACTATTAAAAGATGAAATTTCAGAAGTATTACTTACTTTAACTGAAAGAGAAGAAAAGGTAATAAGACTTAGATTTGGCCTTGAAGATGGTAGACCAAGAACTTTAGAAGAAGTTGGACAATTATTCGGTGTAACTAGAGAGCGTATAAGACAAATAGAAGCTAAAGCTTTACGTAAATTACGCCATCCATCTAGAAGTAGAAAATTAAAAGATTATCTAGGTGATTAAATGAAACTTTCTAGAAGATTGCAAGCCATTAGTGATTTAATTAATCCAAATAGTAAGATAATAGACGTTGGTGCAGACCACGCCTTTTTAGACATCTATTTAAATATATATAAAAATTGTCAATGTTTAGCAATCGATAAATCTAAATATTGTACAAAAACAGCTATTGAGAATGCAAAAAAATATAAAGCAGATATTAAAGCTATAACTAATGATGGGTTAAAAAATATTAAATTAAATGATGAAATTATCGTTATAAGTGGTATGGGAACTAGAAATATCATGAAAATATTAAACTTTGATCTTAAAAACGATCTAATCTTATCTAGTCATACCAATATAGATGATTTAAAAGAATTTTTTAAAAATAAAGGGTATTACATTTATAAAGAAGTAATCATAGAGGAATATAAAACGTATGATGTAATATATGCCAGAAAGGAAGAAAAAAATGACTAATGAAGAAAGATTAAATGAAATATCAAAATTGGATAAGAAAATGTTACATGGTCCAATAATAAGAGACACTAGTATATGTTTTTTACCAGCTAGTATAATGTTAACTGGTGGAGGAATTCTTGTTGAAAATAATTTTATTGCTCTATTAGGCGGAGTCAGTACATTAAGTTTAATTGGTCTAAGTATTAAAGGACATATAGATCAAAAGAAATCTTATAAAAAAATAATTAAACATTTTAAAGAAATGGAGGGAAAACATGAATAAATTAAATATAGGTGGTAAAATAGCCGTTTTTTCAGGAATTATAACAGCCGAAGCAGGAGTATTAAGTAAAGATGCGAATATGTTTTGTGCGGGATTAATTTTAGGTACAGCTGGTATAACCACTTTATCTTGTCAAACACCAAAAGAGAAAAATCCTAATAAAAAAATATTAATCCGTACAATGTATAATAATAAATAAGGAGATTAGTTATTAACTTTTCTCCTTTTTTGTTTACTAGGAATTTGCTTTGTAAAAGTAAAAAAA
>CALVRN010000043.1 GCA_944358675.1 uncultured Bacilli bacterium
CACTATAGCACATACAAACGTTCTTGTAAATAACTTCTTGCAAACTTTTACCTTTTACAAAGCAAATTCCTAGTAAACAAAAAAAATGACTTAAAAAGCCATTTTAATTTATAATTATTTAATTTCAATTGATTTAGAAGCTTTTTCAATAGTGTCTTTAGGTAAACATACTTTCAAAACACCATCTTTAAACTCAGCTGATACTTTACTCTCATCTATATCACCAACATAGAATTTACGTTCCATAGTTCCATAAAATCTCTCTTGGCGAATGTAATCTTTCTCTTCTTCATTTTCTTCAGAACTCTTAGAAGCTTTAATAGTTAAATAACCATCATTATAATCAACTGTTACATCCTTCTTATCAAGTCCTGGCATATCAGCTTCAATAACATAATTCCCTTTATTTTCGTAAATATCACATTTCATACTATCTGTTGGAGTAAAAATATCAAACATACTATCTAAATCAAATTTTCTTGGTAACATTCTCATTTTCCATCCTTCTTTCTTTTACAATTATGTTATACCACTCTTTTTAGCACTTGTCAAGTGTAAGTGCTAAAAAATGACAAAATTTTTATAAAAAAAGATGATTAAATAACCATCTTAACTCTCTCATTCATTCTATCTTTTCCAAGTAATCTCATAATCTCATATAAGTCAGGAGTATTTGATTTACTAGTCAAACTAACTCTAACAACTGTACTAAAGTCCGCAATACTCCCTTTATAATTATCAGGATTTTCTTTATATTCTTTCATTTCACCCGCATATCCAAGTTCTACAGCCGCTTTTTTCATATTATCAAACCAAGTATTCTTATCATCATTTTCATTATAATATTTATTCAAATAAACATCCAAAATATTTTTAATTTCGTACTTTTCAGTAACTTTCTGCCATTCATATTCTTTAGGTTCAAAAAGTTCATCATACATATACCAAATTTGATTTTTAACATCTCCAAAATATCCAATATCTTTACGAGGTTTTTTTTGCTCTCTTTCAATATTAAATATAGCTGTAGAATAATCTTTATATTTTTCTAAAAGTAATGCAAAATCTTTATCATACAATCTAGCCCACTCAAGTGTCATATCATACACTTCAGTAGCTTTTAAAGTACTGATATAATTTTTAGAAATATTCATTAATTTTTCATAATCAAATAAACTTCCACCTGCCGGCATCTTTTTAAAATCTAAAACAAACTCTGATACATCTTTATCTTTATTTTGATTCATCCACATTTCAAAATTAGAATTTGCAACTGTCTCTAAATAAAGCATAACTGCCTTATTAGGAATACCTTTTTTGTGATAATAACTAATAGCCGCCTCAGGATCTTTTCTCTTACTAAGTTTTCTTTTAGTACCATTATCCTCAATAGTTATTGGCGAAATATGTGCATATTTAGGAACCTTAAAGCCTAAATATTCAAATAATTGAACATGAACAGGAACAGAAGAAAGCCACTCATCTCCTCTAATAACATGAGTCGTTCTCATCAAATGATCATCAACCGCATGCGCAAAATGATAAGTTGGAAGTCCATCAGATTTTATAATAACAATATCTTGATCATTTTCAGGAAGTTCCATTTTACCTTTAATCTCATCTTTAAACTTAAATCTATGATTAAAATTACCTTTAGATTTCAAACGAATAATATATTTTTCACCATTATCTATTTTTTCAATTGCCTCTTCCATAGATAAATTTCGGCATCTAGCATAATATCCATAATAACCTATTCTCTCTTTATGTTTCTCTTGTCTTTCTCTATCTTCTTGTAAACTCTCTGGTGAACAAAAACAAGGATAAGCCTTATCTTCAATAATTAATTTTTTAGCAAAAGCCTTATAAATATCTCCTCTTTCACTTTGAGTATAAGGTCCATAATTACCTTTATCACCATCTAAAGTAACTCCTTCATCAAAAGTAATATCAAAATTAGCTAAATCGGTAATTATTTTATTAACCCCATCTTCAATACTTCTCTTTTGATCTGTATCTTCTATTCTTAGAAAAAACACACCATTACTTTGCTTAGCCATCTTTCTAGCAATAAAAGCCGCATATAAAGCACCTAAATGTACAAAACCAGTTGGACTAGGTGCATATCTTGTAACTATTGCTTTATCATCTAAATCTCTCTCTGGATATAATTTTTCATAATATTCAAAGTCATGTTCTGTTTTTAATAATCTATCGGCAAATTCTTTTCTATCCATAATATCCCTCTTTCCTTTAATATTATCTTATAAATAACTTTAAAAATCAACGATAAAAAGAAAAAAGCTCAAAATTTGAGCTTTATTCAGTAGGAGTATCATCTTGTTCATTACCAGCATCATCATCAACATCAGGTTCCTTAGGTGGTGTTACTGGCGTCTTATCACCATCAGGTAATGCATCATCTAAAATTTCATCATCACCTTTTTGAACATCATCCGTCGTTGTATTACTACTTGATGAACTAGAACTACTAGATGAACTTGTATTTCCACCAGCAGTTATAGTAATAGAATTAACATCCTCTATATTAGCCCCAGATGGAACACTTTGACTAAGTACATATCCATTTCCACCTTTAACAGTTACACTAATACCATTTCTAGAACAATATGAACGAACATAATCAACAGTCTGTCCTACAAAATTTGGAAGTTGAACTAAAGATCTTTCTCCAGTTTCATCTGCTCCTATTACTTCTTTCTCATAAGGAGTATTAATATCAAAGCTAAATGATTTAACTACTTTAGTTTTCTTTAAACCTAAATTTTCCTTCATCGCATCTGATACTGCTTTAACACTATCATCATATAAAACATAATTATAAAGTGATAAATTAGTTCCACCATAATCATATATTCTAGCATCATAACCATTTAATTTTAACCTTTGAATACCTAATACATCAGCCATATCATTCATACCAGTACTCTTAGAAGCAATATCTTTAAATACATTGTATAATGAAAGTATTTGATCAGTACTCATATTAGTCACCATATTATTACTAATAGTATCTAATAATTTATATACTGTATCTAAATCCTTAACATCCTTAAACTTATTAAGAAGTGCGGTTACAACCTCTTGTTGGTGCTCACCACGGATAAAATCATTACTTGTATAATTTGTCCATTTAGAAGAACATTTGCCAGGATTTGGATGTCGGTTACGAGCATAAGCTAAAGCTTGCTCACCATTTAAAGTTTGTAAACCTTTTTCAATATAAATTGTATTAGAACCCCATTGACGTTTACTATTTTGTTCACACAAATTATATGGAACATCTATCTCAACTCCACCTAAAGTATCAACGAGTTGAACAACACCTGTAAAATTAATCTTAACATAATAATCTATTTTAATATCTAAGAAATTCTCAATTGTATCCATCATACATGTCTCGCCTTTCCAAGCCGCATGTGTAATCTTATTTTTTCTTTGACCAGAAAAACAAGCAATTGGAACATAAGAATCTCTAGGAATGCTAAGTATAGTTGTACTTAAAGTTTTTGGGTTAAAAGTAATTACCATAAGTGAATCACCATTAAATGATCCATTCGCAATCCCCTCTGCATCTGAGTCCACACCCATAAGTAAAACTGTAAAAGGTTCAGTAATTGCTTTTGTATTTGTACTATCACTTTCTTCTTTTTCATTTTTTACCTTTTTAGTTTGAGTTAATAAAACCTTAGTCTCATCAGAAATGTCTTCATAACCCTCCATACTACCAAACATAACAGTATAATTTGTTGGTAAAAATATATAATTAATCTCACCATCACGCAATGCATCAATCATTGCAATATAACTATCATATTCTTTAGTTTTATTATTTAACTTTTGTTCTTTAATTACTTCCTCTGGAATTATATTTCCTTCATAACTAGTAGTATCATTTAAAATACCGAGTTCTGAATCACCTATATCTTTAATACTTTCAGCTTCATTATCTTTCAAAGTCACTAAACTAGAAGAATAAGTTGTATATCCAGAAGTATCACTTACTTTAGATAAAGCACCATAAACCTTATCAACATTGTAAGCCGCAAAAATACCAACTCCGCCAATTAACAACATTAAAATAATAACTATCGTAAGTTTAATCTTCTTAAATTTATTTAAAAATCTAATACTCAAAATAAATAACAGCAAACTTATTATTCCAAGTACAATTGATCCAATAAGTCTTAAATTATTTTCTACATTATTTAATTTGGAGATAGATAAAATAAAATATCCAACTCCTCCAAACAACACTAAAATACTTATTAAAGTTAATATAAACGCAACCTTGTGCTTAGTAAGCTTCTTCATACAAAACCTCCTTGCGTACTATATAAGTATAACCCATATTTTAATTTTTAACAAGGGTTCAAACAAATTTTTGACAAAAAATAAAAAGTCCTTATTAAAGAACTTTTAAAATCATAATTGGAGGGCCTAGTCGGATTTGAACCAACGATCAGGGAGTTGCAGTCCCACGCCTTACCACTTGGCTATAGACCCA
>CALVRN010000044.1 GCA_944358675.1 uncultured Bacilli bacterium
CTTAGGCTTGAACATAATTCATTGTTACTGTTAAATTTGCAGAAACATTTTGAAGATTACCTTGATTATTTTGATCAACAAACTCAGCAACAATAGTTATAGTATCTTTTCCACCATTAGCAGTTAACGGACTTGCAGTTGGTCTTGTAACTGTGTATTTAATATTTCCATCTTGAGTTGTTGCAACTAAATCTTGGATATTCATATTTGGTGTTGTACTTGTTAAAACAACATCATTTAATGTAGCATCAATACTACCTGTGTTTTCAATTGGAACAACAAATGTTACTTTGTCTCCTGGACTTACTAAGTTAGCTGTAAATGTAGCTGTTAATCCGCCCTCTTCTACATTAACTTCTCCTGTTGGAGCAGTTCCCATTGTAGATGATGGAGTTGCTGATTTACCATCGTTTGTCATGTGTACATCCCAATTAGATGTAATTTCAGCACTACCATTAATTGTTAATTGTTGTGCAAACGCAGCATAACCTACGGCCATGACAAATACTACTGCAAGTAATGTTCCAATCAAAATGTTTTTGTGTTTATTCTCCATAATTTCCTCTCTTTCCATTAAGTAGTCTCTTCTACTTTAATTATAATTTATCATATTTTGAATTTATATTCAAGAGTTAATGAAGATTTTGATAAGTGTTTTTATTGTTTACTGTTAATAATACGTAAAAAGCTTAAACATTAAGTTTAAGCTTGTACATAGTTCATAGTTACGGTTAATTGAGCTGTAAGATTTTCTAGATTTTCTTGACCTTCTTGGTCAACAAATTCTGCAACAATTGTTAATGTGCCTTGTCCACCATTAGCAGCTAATGGATTAGCTGTTGGTCTTGTAACTGTGTATTTAATATTTCCATCTTGAGTTGTTGCAGTTAATTGACCTTGATCAATTTGCATATTACTTGTGTCACTTGATAGTGTAATTGTATCTAGTCTAGCATCTAAAGTTCCAGTATTTTCAATTGGAATAGTATAAGTAATTTTATCTCCTGGACTAGTAAAGTTTGCTGAGAATGTAGCGGTTAATCCGCCTTCATCTACATCAACTGAACCAGTTGGAGTAGTTCCCATTATACTTTCAGGATTATAATTTGCTCCTTCATCTTTCATATGTACATCCCAACTAGATGTAATTTCAGCACTACCATTAATTGTTAATTGTTGTGCGAATGCAGCATAACCTACGGCCATAACAAATACTACTGCTAATAATGCGCCAATTAACGCGTTTTTGTGTTTACTTTCCATTTTTATTCCTCCTATTTTTAAGTAGCTTTTCTACTCTAATATGATATTACCATATTTATTTTTTCATTTCAAGGAACAAAATAAATTTTATTAAGATAGTTTTTATTTGTGGAAAGAAAAAGTTCAAACACTTAGGCTTGAACATAGGTTAAATTCATTGTTACACTACCTGTTGTAACTTCTGGAGTATAGGTATAAGATTCATTAAATTTTACAGTGATTGTAAATGTTTGGGTTCTACCCGCTTCAATAACATCATTTTGAGATATGCCAGAATAACTAGCAACTATAGCTTCATTGTCAGAATCTACAAATGTAATTGATTCTAGTTTAGCATCTAAGGTCCCACCATTTTTTATAGTTACATCATAGGTTACACCACTACCAGGACTTACAAGCTCGGCTTGAAATGTTGCACTTAGGTTGTTTTGACCAACAGAAGCACTGATGTTTTTACCATCTAATATTTCATTATTTACAGCAATATCTTCAATGTGAACATCCCATGATGATGTTATTTGGGCGGTACCATTTATGTTTAACGTTGTTGAAAACGCTGCATAACCAATAGCCATAACAAATACTACTGCTAGTAAAATCATTATTAACGAAGATTTATGCATGTCTTCCATATTTCCATCTCCTATCTTGATATTAATATATCATAATTATAGATTCTTTTCAACAATTTTACATGGCTTTTGGAATACTAATTCCTAATAATTCTAGTAATGTTTTTAAAATATAATTATTATAAGTCAAAATTATATCGTAATCATTTCTAATATCATTTTCTATATTAGATATATGATTTGTTTGATAGAAATTATTATCAATTACAGCTAATTCATATAGATAATTAGCTATTATATGTGGTTTTCTTGTTTTTGAAGCTTCGTTAATGACATCACTTACTTCTAACAATTTTAAACGTAGTGCTTTGTCGACATCATTATATATATTATCTGATAATTTATTGTTATTAGATGATAATAATTTATTGATTCTTAAATATGTATACAAAATGTAAGGTCCTGTTTTTCCATTTACTTCACTAAATTTTTGAATATCAAATATATAGTTTCTTGCATAATCATTTTGAAGATCGGCAAATTTTATAATTGCATTTACTATTTTGTCTAAATCTTCTTTATCCATAAATTTATTTTCTGGACGCATGTTTATAAATTCTTCTTTAACTTCTTTGATTAAATCTTCCAACTTTAAAGCCCCACCGGTTCTTGTTTTAAATGGTTTGTTATCTGTACCATTAACAGTTCCATAACCATAATGATATAGTTTTCCATCATATATGTGAGTTTTTTTGGCGACTCTAAATACTTGTGTAAAGTGCATACTTTGTCTAGAGTCAACAATATATATAATTTCATCTGGATTAAAATCTTTTTTTCTTTGCCATATTGTTCCTAAATCTGATGTGGCATACAAATATGCTCCATCACTTTTTTGGATAATGCAAGGGGGAATTGGATTTTTATCAGTTTCTTCACTAACATCAATTATTTTAGCACCATCATCTACTTTAACACAGTTTTGTTTATTTAAATATTCCATCATTTCTGGAAATACTTTATAGGCATCACTCTCACCATACCAGTAGTCAAAACGAACATTTAAATAATCATATATTTTTTTAATATCAGTAATTGATAGTTCACATATTTTTTCCCACAATTTATGGTATTCTGGATTACCTTCTTGAAGCTCTTTTGTTATTTCGGCACACTCTTTATGAACTTCTTCATTTTCTTTACATAAACCACTGATTTTAGGATAAGTGACATTTAAATAATTTAAATCGAAATTAATATCTTCATATTTGGTGTTTGGAAAATCGTGAATTATACCATAGATTACTTGTCCCATTTGGGCTCCTATATCACCTAAATGAACATCTGATATTGTTTTGTTTCCTTTAAATTTTAAGATATTATTTATAGCCTGCCCTATGATAGCGGTTCTTAAGTGGCCAACGTGAAGTGGTTTGGCAATGTTTGGTCCACCATAATCTAATACGATGGTTTCGTTTTCTTCAGCGCTTCCTAATTTATCTTTTTGCATCAATTCTCTCAATGAATCATTTATTAACTTGTCACTAACTACAATATTTATAAATCCTGGCTTGGCAACATTTATTTCTTTAAAGTATGTTTGACACTCTTCATTTTCTTTTATTTTATTTACAATTTCTTCAGCTATTATGAATGGTGCTTTATGATATTCTTTGGCTAATTTAAAAGCATCATCACATTGAAAATCTACTCCTTCAATGTTGGATTTTACAATTTTTGTTTGATAATCAATATTTAATTGTTTTAATGTTTCATTTAAAATACTTTCTAATTTTTCATTCATATTTATCCCTCCAAATAAATGAAAAAAATCTCCATAAAATAAGGACGAGTTATGACCCGCGGTACCACCTTACTTCATAGAAATTCTATGCAACTTTAATCTTTAATGCAGATTATACAACGGCATTTAATAAGGAATGCGTTCATAAGGATATATTGCTGGGCTTCCACTAATCCTAGCTCACTATAAATATATTTATCTTATTACTATTTTCCTCATGTCTTGTCATTAATTATATATAAATATGATTTGTTTGTCAAACTTTTTCATATGCGTTAATTAATGTATTGTTATATTCTATACATTTTTCTTCTAACAATTTAAAGTCACAACAACGCTTGGCTATACGTTCATTTAGTGTTCCATCTATATATTTATCTTATAATTTTTGTGACCTACCATATATTTTTTCTTTATTACGATTTAACCAAAGAATTTGCTCTTTTAAAAGTTTTGTATATTTTTTTCTGATATAGTTAATGCAACTTTATCTAATTCTAATCTAATTATATTATTTTCAGTTACTGGCAACATATTATTAAAGTTTATGGCACCTAACTTTCCGTGGTCTATTTTTAAAAAATCTAATTTTGCTTTAAGTTTTAAATGTTTAGGTTTTGGGCTAGATAAGGGTGCAAAATACATACAATTATTTACTTTTAATAATACTCCAACAAACGGCCTTAATTCCTTATTCATATAATTATAAGGTACCTTTTTGT
>CALVRN010000045.1 GCA_944358675.1 uncultured Bacilli bacterium
ATATACAGCTTCTAATTTTTGTCAATCAGTTTTGTATTAATTTCCAAAAAATGTCAGAATTTATTTTCTGACATTTATTCAGTGGTTAATTCATATTTAAAATCGGAAGTTTCAACAAGTGCTTTATCACATTTAACATTCATATTATATGTTTTATTTGATAATATTTCTTTATCAACCTTTTCTGTTTTAGTATAAATTGTTTTTCCTTCTGAATTTTTAAACTCTATTTTTATTTCTTTTATATATATTGTGCTGGTGTTTTTATTTGTTAATTCTAACATTAATTCTGTACTATCCTGATTAATTGTAAAAGCTTTATTGGCGATTAAAATATTACCAGCTTTTTGATTATTTATATCATTATTTATAGGAGATGCGGTATACTCTTTTTCTGAACTACAGCCTGTAAATATAATCAAAGTTATAAAAATGGTGATTATTTTTTTCATTATGATATCCTCCTCCACATATACACTGTTATATATGGATTCATAATATCTATACTGCTGGTACTTCCATTTGATGATGTGGTTACTGTTTTTCCTGTAAATGAGCTTGATACAGAGCCTGAAGGAGTTAAGGTATGGGAGTGTGATGTTGATGTTGCGATATTTATTGTTCCTTGTGATGATGAAACAAGAATTCTGTCTACATAACTTGTCCCACCTGTGTTTAATCCATATCCAGCCGCCTCACTAGATGCTTTACCAAAAGGAACTGTATGTGTATGAGAACCATTAGAAGAGGTAGTAACACTTTTACCACTAAATGAACTAGTAACTGTTCCTGATGGAGTTAAAGAATGGGTATGTGATGGCAAATTACTACTACTTAAAGTAAATGTTTTAGCTCCTCCAGTTTGATTTGCACTTGTATAATTAGTTGTTCCATTACTTCCGGTAGATACTAATTTTCTTCCTCCAGCAAAAGATTGCCATGTCCCTCCAAATAAGGTTCCAGGATTAGTACTTGTAGTTGATATATAAATACTACCTACCGGATAACGTTTATTTAATGCTTCCATTTCTGTTTGACTATTAATTAAACTATTAGTCTTATTTAGTAAACTACTTATATCATCTTCTACTAAAGCTTGAACTTTAGTAAATGGTAAAATAATTATTAAAATAAATATAAACAATATTTTCCTCATATTTTCACCTACGCAGTCCTTTTCCATATATATACTGTTATATATGGATTTTGAAAATTAACTGATGAACCTGATCCAGTAGATGTAGTATTTGAAGTTGTTCCTTTAAATGTACTAGTAACTGTCCCTGATGGAGTTAAAGAATGGTTATGTGAGCCATTTGAGGATGTTGAATCTCCTGAACCAACGCTATTTACAATAACTCTACCTCCAAAACCTATTCCAGTTGAAAATAAACCATATCCTTTTACTTCTGATCCAGTAAACACTGAAGCTATAGTATGATAGTGGCTTCCTCCACTAGAGGTTGCTGTAGAAGTTCCTTTAAATGTTGAGGTGACTTTACCACTTATAGAAGCGTTATGGGTATGAGCTGACATATTACTAGTGGTTATTGATTTTATAGCTTTACCACCGGTTAAACCAGATGATTTATAACTACTACCATCTACACCTACTAGTGTTCTTCCTTGAGCGTATGCTTGCCATGTTCCCCCTAAAGTACTACTTGGGTTTGTATTGGTGTTTGTTATATAAATACTTCCTACTGGATACATTTTATTAAGTAAATTTCTACTATTTTGTGCTTCTTCTATTTTTTGTAAATTTTGACTTATTTGATTTAGATTTTCTTCAACTGTTAAACCATAAGCAGTGATAAAGTTACTAAAAAATATAATTACAAATATTAAAATATATTTCATTTATTTTCCTCCTTTATGCAGTTCTTCTCCACATATAGGTTGTAATATATGGATTTCTTACATCGATTGATGAACTACTACCTATACTTGTAGTATTTACTTTGGTTCCCGAAAATGAACTTGTTACTGTTCCTCTTGCTGTATATGTATGTGTGTGCGTGCCGGCAGAATTAATCGTTTGAGAATGATTGTTTACGAAGAATCTATCTCTAAACGAACCTCCTCCATTTATAAGTCCAACATTGGAAACACCCTGTTCATTGGCTTTTGATGTATAAGTATATGACATAGTATGAGTATGTGCTCCTGCCGATCCAACTGTAGCACTATTTCCTTTAAATGAACTTGAAACTGTTCCTGATGGAGTAAATGAATGAGAATGGCTTGGAAGATTAGCTACTGCTAGACTTAACCTTTCATTCCCACCGGTTAATCCAGCTGATGCATAATTTGTTTCTCCATTACTTCCAACTCCTATCAAGGTTCTACCTGCTCCATAACTTGTCCAGGTTCCTCCAAATAGTGTTCCTGGGTTTGTACTATTTACACTTATATAAATACTACCTACTGGATATGTTTTATTTAAAAAGTTATTTTTATATTGATTTTCACTATTTTGTAATTCTTCATATTTTTTATTTAATACATCATAGATTATTTTATATCCTTCTTCTAGCGCTTCTTCCGTTAATGTAAATTCTGCACTATTACCTTCTCCATCAGTTGCTTTTAATTTTATAGTACTTAAATCAAATGAATCAAAGGTGTATGCTTTATCTGTTTTATTATCTATATAATCATTATCATTAATACTATATTCGTATTTTGATATTCCACTTGCATCTTGACATGTAGCCTCTACAGTTACGGTTTTTATAGTAGCTCCAGTTACTTTTAATGTACAAACTGGTGGGGTTGTATCTTTAAATATAGCATATAAGGTTATATCATTTTCTCCCATCATTAAATACTCTAATTTTTCTGTGGCTATTTTATCGGTATTCCAGCCTATGAATTCAAATCCTTTTTTATTTCCTATTTTATTTAAATCTATTTCACTACCTGTAGATAAATATTCATTATATGATGTGCAGTCATCTCCTCCATTGGTCGTACAGTCATATTTAACTAAATAAGTGTTGTCTGGATTATTTTCTTCATTATTATTTTGTCCATAGTCAAAGTTTATTTCTACTTCACTTGATGTTTCTCCGCCTTCATATTCTGGATTATATTCTATTTTTACATGGATTACTTTAGTGGCTTTTGATTTTAATATTTCACCTTTGGTGTACCCTGAAAAAGTGATGATCACTGCATCATTATTACTATTATCTAAATTAGTTATAATGTCATTTAGTCTTGCATCCAAAGTTCCTTTATTTTCTATGGTAACATCATATTCCATGGCATCTCCTTTATCATAAAGATCTGCTTCCATTGATGCCCATAGTTTATCCCATGAAGGAGCTACTGTATTTTCGGCTGATCCAGTTGGAGTTCCTTGTGTGACATTAGTTATTTCAATATCCCAGTTAGAAGTTACTTTTGAAGTTCCTGATATTTTTAATTCTGTATTAAAAGCGGCATATCCTACTACCATACAAAGTAATACTCCTACTAAACTAAATATTATTATGTTTCTTTTTTTCTTACCTCTATGCATACAATCACCAATTCTTCATAGACCATTATTACTAGTCTTATATAATTTAATTATATTGAAGTTTCAGACTAGTGTCAATAGTCTTTTTGCTAATTGATTAATAATACATAGTACCATTATTTTGAGGTGGTAAAATGGAGATAAAAGCCGGGAATTTGACAGTTTTAAATTAATAAAATCGTATAAACCATTGAAAAATGGTTATTTTTTTGTCAATTTTTAAT